>NZ_JBEOYD010000035.1:0-99659 GCF_040296885.1 Streptomyces sp. NPDC001980
GAGTAACCGCTGCGGTACACCAGGCCCTTGACGGCGGAGTTGTCGGAGGGCTTGAGCGTCGCCGTCGTGCCGTCGGCGATCAGGCTCTTGGTGACGGTGCCGAAGGAGCCGTTCAGCACGGCGTCGCTGCTGTCGCTGATGGCGGCCGGGTAGCCGGAGCTGATGTCGAGCGAGTCGATGGAGAAGCCGAACGGGTCGGTCGAGTCCACGCTGTTGTTCGTCATCAGGTCGTTGAGGATCTCGACCGCGTCCTCACCGTCGCTGTTGCGGTCGGCGCCGGTGTGGTCCGAGATCATGAAGAGACCGCCGCCGTTCTTCACGAAGTTCATGATCGCCGTCTTCTCGGCGGTCGTGAACAGCGTGTTCGGCTCGGGCAGCACCAGCGCGTCGAAGTTCGACAGGTCGGTCGTCGACGAACCGCCGTAGCTGAGCGCGCTGGTCGCCGTCTTCATGCTGTAGCTGCCGGTCTTCTGGAGGGCCACGCCCCACGAGGAGAGCGCGCCGGTCCAGTCGGTCTCCGAGGACGGGGAGGAGTCCTGGGAGAGCGGGTCGGGCTTGCTGGTGGAGATGATCCAGTCCGCGTTGCCGGCCTCCTCGGCGTGGCCGTCGTCGAACAGGACACGGTAGGTGGTGGCCGCGTGGGCGGGGGCGGCCGCGGTGCCGACCTGGAGGGCGGCTCCCGTGACGAGCAGTCCGAACCCGGCCAGGGCGGTGGTGAGTCTGTGGCGGGATCTGCTGGATCCAAGCATCCGGCGAACCTCCGTGAGGGGGTGGGGTAGAGGCGGTGCGGGCGCCAACTCTGCGCGCGTAGAACGTGCTTGAGATTTCTACACGCGTCGACTCATTGAAAGGTACATGGCATGTCAGGTCGGTGAACAGAAAACCGCTGTAACAACCGGACGGGACTGCCGCCGGATTCAGCGGGCAGATTGGACAGCAGCGGGGTACAGACGAAGAGGGGCGGACATGGAGATCTCGGGCATCATCAGCGCCATCGTCATCGGACTCATCATCGGTGTGCTGGGGCGCCTGGTCGTCCCGGGCCGCCAGCACATCGGCATCCTGTGGACCATCGTCGTCGGCATCGTGGCGGCGCTGCTGGGTTCGGCGCTCGCGGCGGGCTTCGGCGTGGCCGACACCAAGGGCCCCGACTGGATCGAGTGGTTCATCCAGATCGCCCTGGCGGCGCTGGGGATCGCGGCACTGGACCGCACCAAGGGACGCCGGTGACCTGAGCGCGCCCCGGGCGCGGCGGGGCCGCACCGAGGAGTGGTGCGGCCCCGCCGCGCCGGCGGCGCCCGGTGGCGGTCAGCCGACCGAGCGTCGGCCGACGGCCTTGCCGCCTACGCCGGAGAGAGGTACGGCGTGGTCGTGGTCAGGGCATGGAAACCGAGCCGTTCCAGGATCGGCCGGCTCGTGGGCAACGCGTCCACCTGCAGGTACCGGCAACCGTGAGCGGCGGCGACCCGGGCCCGATGGGCGACGAGGGCACGGTACACACCGCGCCCGCGCCAGCCCTCCACCGTGCCGCCGCCCCACAGGCCGGCGAACCCGGCCCCGGGCACCAGCTCGACCCGGGCGGCGCTGACCGGCTCGTCCCCGGCCAGCGCGACGATCGCGACCACGCTGTCCGGCTGCTCGGCGAGCCGCGTCAGCAGCCGGTGCCGCAGCCGCGAACCGTCGGTGCCGAAGGCCTTCTCGTGCACGTCCACCACGAGTTCGATGCCCGCCCGGTCCGTGGCGGGCACCACGCGTACGCCGTCGGGCAGCCCGGCGTCGAGGCTCAGCCGGGCGACCTCGCCGACCATCAGGGTCTCCTGCGGCTCCGGCGTGAACCCGGCCGCGGTCAGCCGGTCACCGAGGTCCGACGGCTGGTCGTGGCCGTAGACCTTCCACTCGAACTCCCGCCCCTGGGCGGCGAAGAAGTCGATCTGCCCGGCGATCGCACGATCCGCGGTCGCCTCGTCCAGGTCCGACCAGAGGATGCCGTTCCATCCCTCGGCGTCCGCCACCTGGCGCACCACCGCGCCCACGCGCTCGATCCGGGCGCCGGGTTCGTCGGGCCGGGCGCCCTCGCGCATGTCACGGTCGTACAGAGCGAGCACGGCTTGATGATCCATCCGAGCACTCCACCATCCGGGCGCGACGGCGGCAACACCATTTCCCGTGGCCGCCGGATGCCCGGGGCCGAAGGTCAGCCCAGTTCGAGCGTCGTCACCCCGAAGACCCGCTCGCGGGCGTGGTCGCGGACCGGGCCGGTGTACATGCGGGCGGTCTCGAACGAGGGGGCGAAGCCGGCCGCCTCGGCGAGGGCGACCCCCGCCGTACTGGTCTCCGGTACGTCGATGGCGACCTGGTCGCCCGCCGCCTCGGCGGTGAGGGCGGTGAACAGGGCGCGGGCGTCCTCGGCGGTGTCGGCGAAGAGGGGGCCGATGCGCAGGGTGTCGCGGCCGGGGCGGATCACGCCGTAACCGGTGAGGCGGTCCCCGTCGTGGCGGACGAGGGCCGTGTGCCCGGTGGTGGTCAGCCACGCGGCCACGAAGCGCGGCCGGTCGGCCGGGCAGCAGGCGCTGTCGTACGCCGTGATGGCGGCCAGGTCGGCGGCGCGGGCGGGCCGGACGCCGGCCGGGGTCTCGGCGGCGGGGGCCTCGCCCACGAACCGGGCGGTGCGGTAGGCGAGTTCGAAGCCGGACTGGCGGTAGTTGTCCTGCTGGGCCACCACGCCGTCCAGGCCGACGGTGCGGTTGCCGGCGTGGGCGAGTGCGGTCTTCCAGGTGGTGAGGCCGTGGCCCTGGCCGCGCAGGTCGGGGCGGACCAGGTACCAGCCCAGGAAGGCGTAGTCGGCGCCGTAGTTGACGACGGAGACGGCCGACACCGGTTCGCCGTCGACCCGGCCGACGAAGAACCCGTCGGGGTCCTGGGCGAAGAAGGCGGCGGTGTCCGACAGCCCGGGGTTCCAGCCCTCGTCGGCCGCCCAGCCGACGATCACCGGCCAGTCGTCGGGGGTGGCCCGGGTGACGACGAGGTCCTGGGGGGCCGGAGAGGTCATCGATGCGCTCCATTCCGTAACGGGGTCCGACAGCGCGGCGACCGGCGCCGCGCGCCCGCAGCATCCTTCCCGATCACCGGGGGCCGTGCCACGACGGGATCAAGCCGTTGACGTGCCACGTGCCGTTCCGGTCCACCGGCCGGCCGCTCGGCGCCGGGCGACCCGCGGGCACGGCGGAGGCCCCACCGGTCGGGCCGGTGGGGCCTGCCGATGCGCGGCGTGTCAGCCCGCCCCGGTATCACGCCGGCCGGTCAGCGCGTCCGGCCCGGGCGGAAGCGCCGGTGCAGGGCGGTCCCGGTGAGCAGCAGCGCCGCGCTGCCCGCCACGGCGGCGCCGGTGAGGTCCGTGCCGGTGTGGGCGAGGGTCGCCCGGGCCGGTGGCGCGGCGGGGTCGTGCGCCTTGGGCTCGTGGTGGGCCTTCGGCGGGGCCGGCGGCTTGACGGTGGGCGGCTCCGGGGTGGTGGTCTTCGGCGGGCTCGGGTGGTCGCCTGAGGCGTTCACCGAGGTGTTGCCGGTGGCCGGGTTCAGGACGCCGACCACGTTGACGCTGTTGCCGCTGACGTTCACCGGGAGGTCGACCGGCAGCTGGATGCCGTTGCCGGAGACCACCCCGGGCGAGCCCTCCTCGGCGCCCTGCGCGGACGCGCCACCGGACGTGGCCGAGCCGCCGGGCGCGCCGTCGGTGGCGTCGCCGCCGCCCTCGTTCACGCAGGTGTTGCCGGCCGCCGGGTTCAGCAGCCCCACCACGTTCACGGTGTTCCCGCACACGTTCACGGGGAGGTCGACCGGCAACTGGATGCCGTTGCCGGAGACCACCCCGGGCGAACCGGCCGCCGTACCGTCCGCGCCCGCGTCGGCCCAGGCCGGAACCGCCACGGCCATCGCACCGGAGGCGGCAGCGACGGCGATCACACCGTTTCGGGTAACCCGTTTCATAGGTTCCCTGCCTTCCAGACATGATTGCGGGCGCTCGCCCGCAGCGGTTAAAACGCAGACGAACCATGTGAGTTATGGCTTATCCACATTTCACCCCACCGAGTGACACTGGTATCGAACCGGCGGCAAAAGTATGCAAGGGCTCCGAAAGGTGATGGTCGCGCGCACGGTAAGGCGCCCCGGCCCGCCCCGCCCGCCGGGAGGCGGGCCTCACGGAGCCCGCCTATGGTGAGCGAAAGCCCTGTATCCGGTCCGCCACGGAGCGTCCCTGGAGGCCCTCGATGCCTGCCGTGCCCCGTACCCGGCCCGCCCTGCGGCGCTGCGCCGGCGCCGGTGCCGTAGCGCTGGCGCTGCTGGGCGCCGGGCTGCCCGCGACCGCGACGGCCGAGGGCGGGGACCAGCCGGACCTGACCCGGTTCTACCGGCAGAAGGTCGGGTGGACGGCGTGCAAGGACGTGGCGCTGCCCAAGGACATGCAGTGCGCCAAGGTCACCGTCCCCCTCGACTACGCACGGCCGGCCGAGGGCACCCTCGACCTGGCGCTGTCCCGCTACCGGGCGACCGGGACGTCGCGGGGCTCGGTGCTGCTGAACTTCGGCGGCCCGGGCGGCTCGGGCGTCAGCCAGCTCGGGCAGGACGGCAAGAAGTTCATGGGCCTGACCAACGGCTACGACGTGGTCGGCTTCGACCCGCGCGGGGTCGGCCGCTCCTCCCCCGTCAGCTGCGGCGAGGGCACCGGCGGCGCCCCGGACGACGCGGGTGTCGACGAGCCGCCCGACGTCGCGCGTCCGCAGGCCCTGATGAAGGCGCTGAAGCAGCTCACGCTGCGGTGCACCAGGAACTCCGGGCCGGTACTGTCCCACATAGGCACCGTGAACGCCTCCCGGGACCTGGACGTCATCCGCCAGGCGCTCGGCGACAAGAAGCTGAACTACCTGGGCTTCTCCTACGGCACCAGGCTCGGCGCGGTCTACGCGGCGCAGTTCCCGCACAACGTCGGCCGGATGGCCCTGGACGGCGTGGACACGCTGACCGAGTCGCTGGCCGAGCAGGGGGTGGCCGGGGCCCGCGGGCAGCAGACGGCGCTGGACGACTTCCTGGACTGGTGCGTCGCCGACCGGGGGTGCCCGTTCGGGCAGGACCGGCGCAAGGCCGGCGAGGCGGTCCTGAAGCTGGTGCGCTCCCTCGACGAGGACCCGGTGCCCTCCGACTTCGGCGGCCCGTTCACCGGCCAGGACCTGGTGGACGCCCTCGGGCAGGGGCTCTACGGCAGGGAACTGTGGCCGCTGATGGAGCGGGCGCTGGCCTCACTGACCGAGGACGGAGACACCCGGGGGGTGCAGAACCTCGCGTCCGGCGGCTACGCGCTGCCGCACGGGCACAGGCCGGCCGGCGGGCTCGTGGACAGCGCGGACATCCCCGTGGACAACCTGTCGGCCGCGCTGATGGCGATCAACTGCGCCGACGACCCGGACCGGCCGAGCGCCCTGCGGCTCACCCAGGATGTCGCCCGGCTGCAGAAGGAGTACCAGCAGGCGTCCCCGGTGTTCGGCCGGTACCGGCTGACGCAGGTGCTGCTGTGCTACGGCCGGCCGCGCGGCACGGACTTCATCCGCGACGAGGTGAAGGACGTGCCTTCCGCGCCGATGCTCCTGGTGGGCACCCGTGGTGACCCGGCGACGCCGTACAGCTGGACGGTCGAGACGGCGAAGCGGCTCGGTCCGTCGGCCGTGGTGCTGGACAACAGGGGCGACGGCCACACCGGGTACACGTCGTCCACGTGCGTGCACGGCAAGGTCGACGACTTCCTGCTGTACGGCACGCTGCCGCCCGACGGCAGTTCCTGCCCGGCGGACGGTGACGGCCGCGCCGTCACCGACTCGCCGGGCTGAGACCCAGAGCTCAGAACCCAGAGCCCAGAGCTCAGGACAGGGTGAGCTCCGGGTCGTAGAGGTCGATCCAGTGGGCCAGGTCGAGGGTGCGCTCCAGGCCGCGCCGGTCCGCCTGGGTGCTCAGCTCGGCCCGGTGGGCCGCCCGGTCGGCCTTCTCCCGGTCGACGAGGTCGAACACCCGGTGGTCGGGCCGGGCCACCAGGTCCTTGACCTGCTCCTGGAGGGCGCGGCCGTACTCCGGGTCCTGGGTGGACGGGTAGGGGCTCTTGACCCGGTCGTACACGGACTGCGGGAGCACGTCCCGGGTGGCCTCGCGGAGGAGGGTCTTCTCGCGGCCGTCGAAGGACTTGAGGGCCCAGGGCGCGTTGTAGACGTACTCGACGAGCCGGTGGTCGCAGAACGGTACCCGGACCTCCAGGCCGACGGCCATGCTCATCCGGTCCTTGCGGTCGAGCAGGGCGCGGACGAACCGGGTGAGGTGCAGGTGGCTCATGCGGCGCATCCGGTACTCGAAGTCGCTCTCGCCGTCCAGGCGCTGGATGGCGGCGACGGCGGAGTGGTAGGCGTCGGCGATGTAGTTCTCCAGGTCGAGGGACTTGGCGAGGTCCGTGCGCAGGACGCCGGCGTCGTCGCCGAAGTGCCGGGCGAACTGGAAGAGCCAGGGGAAGGTGTCGGCGGTGCGGGCCCCCTCGTCGAAGAACTGCAGGTAGCCGCCGAACACCTCGTCGGCGGACTCGCCTGACAGCGCGACGGTGGACTGGTCGCGGACGGCCCGGAACAGCAGCAGGAGCGAGGTGTCCATGTCGCCGAACCCGGCCGGCAGGTCGCGGGCCCGGATCACCCGCTCGCGGACCGCGGGGTCGGCGAGGCTGGCCACGTCGAGGACGATGTCCTGGTGGTCGGTGCGGGCCAGGCGGGCCACGTCGTGCACGAAGGGCGTGTCGGGGGTGGTGCGCAGTTCGTCGGCGACGAAGTTGTCGGTCCGGCCGACGAAGTCGACGGCGAAGCTGCGGACCTTCTCGCCCTGCACGGCGAGCTGCCGGGCCGCGAGGGCGGTCATGGCGGAGGAGTCGAGGCCGCCGGAGAGCAGGGTGCAGCGGGGCACGTCGGCGACCAGCTGGCGGCGCACGATGTCGTCGAGGAGCTCGCGGACGGTGGCGACGGTGGTGTCCCGGTCGTCGGGGTGCGGACGGGTCTCCAGCCGCCAGTAGACCCGGGTGCGCAGGCCGTGGCGGTCGACGGTGACGACGGTGCCGGGTTCCACCTCGCGCATGCCTTCCCACACGGCCTGCCCGGGGGTCTTCACCATGGTGAACAGCTCGCGCAGACCGTCCAGGCCGACGCGGGGGCGGACCAGCGGGTTGGCCAGGATCGCCTTGGGTTCGGAGCCGAACAGGACGCCGTCCGGGGTCGGGTACATGTAGAAGGGCTTGATGCCCATGCGGTCGCGGATCATCACGAGCTTGTCGTGGCGGCCGTCCCAGACGGCGAAGGCGTACATGCCGTTGAGCCGCTCGGCGATGGCGTCGCCCCACTCGACGTAGCCGCGGAGCACGACCTCGGTGTCGGAGTCGGTGGCGAACTCGTGGCCGCGGGCGGCGAGTTCGCGGCGCAGCTCGGTGAAGTTGTAGGCCTCGCCGGAGTAGACCATCGCGACGGTGCCGTCCGGGGTGCGGACGGTCATCGGCTGGCGGCCGCCGGGCAGGTCGATGATCGCGAGCCGGCGGTGCCCCAGGGCGGCGGGGCCCTCGCTCCAGGTACCCCGGTCGTCGGGGCCACGGCAGGCCATGGTCTCCGTCATTGCATCCAATGCGCGCTTCTCGGTGGTGAGGTCACGGTCGAAGGAGACCCAGCCGGTGATGCCACACATGCGCTACCTCCTGCTGCCGGTCAGCCGGGCAATGCGCGCCACCTGCGGTTCCGTGGCGCCGGCAATTGCCCGAGCGAACCACTTGTATTCAGCACCTATATGACGAGCGTGCGCCCGGGAACTCGGCCGGTCAACCTGGCCGTAACACGAACGGAGTACCCCACCCCCTCTTTCGGACGCCTTTTGCCCGCGCGAGGCCCGCAAACCCGCCTCACACCGGGCTCCGTCCGGCCCGAACAGGCCAAGCGCAAAAAGTTCCCCAAACGGGTCGGCGCCTCGGCTTTCGCCGGGCGCCGGTCACCTGGTGCTGTCGTGGGTTCGCGCTACGCGGCCGGCGTCAGGAACCGGTCCAGCACCGCCGTCAGCTCGGCCGGCCGCTCCACCGGGAGCTCGTGGCCCGCGTCGACGATCCGGACCTCGGCGTCCGGGTAGGCCTTGGCCATCCGCAGCATCTGCCCCACCGGCAGCTGGATGTCGTGGTAGCCGTGCACCATCAGGGTGGGCGCGGTGATCTCGCCGGCCCGGTCGAGGACGTCGAACGCCCGCATGGCGCCGTACAGCGTCATGACGACCTCGCGCGGGGTGCCGGCGGACGCCCGGACGTACTCCCGGATCTGCTCGCGCGGGTAGCCCGGGGCGAAGGCGCGCTGGATGTTGGCGGCGACGAACAGCTTGAACGGCACCAGGGTCGAGGCCGCCATCAGCAGCCCGCGGCCGCGGCTGTACGTCATCCGGCCGATGGAATTGACCAGGACCATCCGCTCGACCCGCTCGGGGTGGGCCAGTGCGAGGGTCTGGGAGATCATGCCGCCCATGGAGTGACCGACGGGGACGAAACGGTCCACCTCCAGGTGATCGAGGAGCGCGACCACGTCCTGGGCCAGTTCGGCGACCGTCTTCACGCCGGCCCCGGTGCTCTCGCCGTGGCCGCGCAGGTCGAGCCGGATCACCCGGCGTTCCTGGGCGAAGTGCGCCACCTGGTGGTCCCAGCGGTGCCGGTTCGCGGTCCAGCCGTGGATGAACACCAGGGGTGCGACGCCGCCGTCGCGAGGGCCCTCGTCGTCGTACGCCAGTGCCGCTCCGTCGACTTCGAACTGCGGCATGGGGGCCTCCTGGGGCGTGATCCGGTTACTGCCGGGTACGGTAACCGGCCGTCCGGCCCGCCGTCACCGGCTGCCGGGCCTCAACACGGTTACGGCGCACCCCGGATCCGACGGCGTCCGAGAATTACCCCAAATGCCGCAATGGCGAATCGGTCCTATGGTGCTGATATGGAGCACGCACTCAGTCCTTCGACCCTTGCCGAGCTGCGCCGCCCGCGCCCCTATCCCGCTGTCTCCGTGCTGACGCCGACACACCGTCGTGAGCCGGACAACGCCCAGGATTCCGTCCGGCTGCGCAATGTCGTGGCCGAGGCGAAGAAGCAGCTGGAGTCCGATCCCTCGGTCACCCGGGACCGCCGCTCCGATGTCGTCAGGCAGCTCGAACAGGCTCTCGCCGAGGTCGACCTGACGTACACCGAGGACGGTCTGGTGATCTTCGCCGCGCCGGGTGAGCACCAGGTGTGGTCGCTGGCCCGCAGCGTGCCCGAGCGCGTGGTGCTCTCGGACACCTTCCTGACCCGCAACCTGGTCTCGGCGCACGCCGCCGAGCGGCCGTTCTGGGTGCTGTCGATCTCGGCCGACCGCGTCGCCCTGTGGAACGGCGGCGTAGACCGGGTCACCGAGAGCCGGGCCGGTGGTTTCCCGCTCAACCGAAGCCAGGAGAACTTCGACGCCGAGCGCCGGGAACAGATCGGCGACATGCCCAGCACCTTCCGCGACGAGGACACCAAGCACTTCCTGCGGGAGGCGAACACCGCGATGGCAGCGCTGCTGCGTGAAGAGCCGCGGCCGCTGTACGTCACCGGCGAGCAGGCCGCCCTCTCCCTGTGGGAGGAGCTCGGCAACGTCGCCAGGCACAGCATCCCCGTGCAGCACGGCGGTCTCGCGCACGCCGGCCCGGAAGCCGTGTGGCAGGCGATCACCCCGCTTCTCCAGGCGGAGAACCGCCGGAGCACCGCGTCGGTGACCCGGGAACTCGAGTCCGCGCGCGGTCACAAGACGTTCGCGGCCGGTGTCGACGAGGTCTGGCAGAACGCCCGCGAGGGCCGGGTCCGGCTGCTCGCCGTCGAGGAGAACTACCGCACCACGGTCCGCGACGACGGCGACCACCTGATCCCGGCCGTCAGCGGTGACCTCGACGCCCGCGACGACATCGTGGACGAGATCGTCGAGCAGTGCCTGGAGACCGGCGCCGACGTCCGCTTCGTCCCGGACGGCACCCTGGGCGACGAGAACGGCATCGCCGGCGTGCTGCGCTACTGACGAGCCCCTCATCCGGCCGACGTAGGCTCTGGAGCGTGATCGTCGGCCGAGAGGGAGTGCGTGGGCGTGGCTGAGTTGCTGGGCGTCGCGGTGCTGGGTGCCGGACACATGGGGGCCGACCACATACGGCGTCTGGACCAGGTGGTGAGCGGCGCGCGGGTGGCCGCGGTGGCCGACCCCGACCTCGACCGCGCCAAGGAGGCGGCGGCCGGTCTGGACGGCGTCACCGTGCACGCGGATCCGCTGGCCGCCCTGGCCGCGCCGGGTGTCGACGCCGTCCTGATCGCCTCTCCGGGCCCGGCGCACGAGGAGCCGCTGCTCGCGTCCTTCGAGCGCGGGCTCCCGGTGCTGTGCGAGAAGCCCATGGTGCCGGACTCCACCGGTGCGCTGCGGGTGGTGGAGGCCGAGGCGAGGCTCGGGCGCAGGCTGGCGCAGATCGGCTTCATGCGCCGCTACGACGCCGAGTACGGGCGCCTGAAGTCGCTGCTGGACGGCGGAAGCCTGGGCCGGCCGCTGATGCTGCACTGCACCCACCGCAACGTTTCCTCGCCGCCCGGCTTCACCAGCGCCATGCTGATCAACAGCTCGGTGTCGCACGAGATCGACGCGGCCCGCTGGCTGCTCGGCCAGGAACTGACCGCGGTGACCGTACTGCGGCCCCGGCCCTCCTCGGGCGCCCCCGAGGGGCTGCTCGACCCGCAGCTGGTCCTCTTCGAGACCGACGGGGGCGCCCTCGTCGACGTCGAGGTGTTCGTGAACTGCGGCTTCGGCTACCAGGTGCGCTGCGAGGCCGTGTGTGAGAAGGGCAGCGCCCGGATCGGCGAGGACCACACCATGCTGGTCACCGCGGCCGGCGGCGCCCGCGAGGAGGTGGCCCAGGACTACCTGGTGCGGTTCGCCGACGCCTACGACCGCGAGGTGCAGGCCTGGGTGGACGCCACCCGGCAGGGCCGGGTCACCGGACCGGGCGCCTGGGACGGCTACGCCTCCTCCGTGGTCGCCGAGGCCGGGGTCCGGGCACTGGAGAGCGGCGGCCGTACGGCCGTCGAGCTCGCCCCGCGCCCGGACCTGTACGCGGACCTCAGCCGCTGACGGAGGCGGCGCCCGTCTCCAGGTGGCCGGTGAACCGGCGCGACCAGGTCGTGTCGGAGTCCACCGTGATCGTGAAGTCGTACCAGCCGCCCTGGTACGCGACGGCGTTGAAGTAGTCCTCGGTGGAGGATCCGGCGGCGACCGTGTACGTCCAGGGGCCGTCGGTGCGGTAGTTGTTCGAGGTGATCGTGAACTTCACCGACGTGGAGCCGGTGTTGGCCATCTTGAACCAGACGGCGAGCTTGCCGGTACCGGACTCCACGGCGTAACGGGTGCTCACCTCGGCCGACTTGCCGGCCTTGGTGGCGTCACCCTGGAAACGGCGCAGGAAGCGGTTGGGGCCGACCATGGTGATGTCGTACTTGCCGGCGCCGTACCCGGTGCCGATGTTGAAGTAGTCGGAGGCGGTGGAGCCGGCGTCCACCGTGTACTGCCAGGGGGTGGTGTCCCGGTAGGCGTTCGGGTGGATGGAGAAGTGGGCCGGCCGGGTCGCCGGAGTGCCCTGGTTGGCCATGGTGAACCAGGCGCGGATCGTGCCGCTCGTCCCGAACTCCAGGTGGTCCAGGTAGCCGTTCGGCTGGTAGGGCAGCGCGCGGGCCGGGCGGGTGCCGGTCTCCTGGGCGGGCAGGGCGTTGGTGGTGGGCACCGGGTTGGGCAGCGGGCCGCAGGTGGAGTAGCCGATGACACTGGTCGCGGGCAGGGACACGGCGCCGTAGACCGGGTTGGCGAAGTCGAAGACGCCGGTCAGGTCGCCGCTCACGGCGCGCCGCCAGGCGCTGATGTTGGGGCTGTTCGCGGGCTTGCCGAGGGCCGCCGTCCAGGTCTCCAGGAAGCGCAGCACCGAGGTGTGCTCGAAGACCTCGGAGGAGACCCAGCCGCCCCGGGTCCAGGGCGAGATGACGATCATCGGGACCCGGAAGCCGAAGCCGTAGGGCACACCGTTCAGGAACTCACCGACCGTGCCCGCGGGCGCGGCCGGCGGCGGGACGTGGTCGAAGTAGCCGTCGTTCTCGTCGTAGTTGAGGAACAGGACGGTGGAGTCGAAGACGTCCGCGTCGGCGGCGAGGGCCTGGTAGACCAGGTTGACGAAGTGGGCGCCGTCGCCGGGCGGGGCGTAGGGGTGCTCGGAGAACGCCTGGTTGGCGACCACCCAGGAGACCTGCGGGAGGGTGCCGGCCACGACGTCGGCCTTGATCGCGGCGGCGATGTCGTCGGGGGTGGAGCCGGTCACCGCGGGGACGGAGGACATGCCCCGGTCGTACAGCGGGTTGCCCGCTTTGGCGTTCGCGAAGTTCTTGAAGTACGCGCAGCCGTTGTCCCCGTAGTTGTCCTGGGCGTTCTGGTAGACCTTCCAGGTCACTCCGGCGCTCTGCAGGGCCTCGGCGTAGTTCTGCCAGGTCAGGCCCGACTCGTCGCCGCCGTCGTAGCTGGCGGAGTCGACCTTGCCGCTCCACAGGTAGGTGCGGTTGGGGCCGGTGGCGCTGAGGGTGGAGCAGAAGTAGGCGTCGCAGATCGTGTAGTTGTCGGCGAGCGCGTAGTGGAAGGGGATGTCGGCGCGGTCCAGGTAGCCGAGGGAGCGCACGTTGCCGACGCCCGCGACCCAGTTGTCGAGCCGGCCCTTGTTCCACGCGGAGTGCTGGGAGGACCAGGAGTGCGGGAGGTCGCCGTTGCACTGGGCGAGGGTCTCGCCGTCCTTGCCGCCCGCGTCGGGGGTGGCGCTGAGCTTCCACGGGTACTGGCGGCCCGTGCCGTTCGGCTGGTTGAAGACCGGATAGCCGCCGCTCAGGGTGATGCCGCTGCGGTCGGCGAAGCCGCGGACGCCCTTGAGGCGCCCGAAGTAGTGGTCGAAGCTGCGGTTCTCCTGCATGAGGATCACCACGTGCCTGACGTCCGAGATCGTGCCGGTCGCCGTGCTCCGGGCCGCGGCCGCGGCCACGGTCCGTGGACCGGCGGCGCCCACCGTCATGCCCGCCGCAACGGAAGCGCCCAGTCCCACGAAGCCTCTTCGGCTGATCGGTGTCATTCGCCCCGTCCTCGTCACCGGTGCGCCCGTGCGGCACACCGCGCGCCAGGGTGCACGGGGCGGTCGGCAGGCTCCGGTCCGGATCGGTGAGGCGGGAGTGAACAAAAGTCAAAGTACGGGTCGGTAGCGCCCCGTGCGCCTCACACGCCCCCGAACAGCGTGCTCAGACCTCGTTCCACGACGGCCTCGACGTCCTCCCGCCCCGGGGCCACCACCTCGTGGGTGCGCTGCAGGAACCGGAACAGCGCCTGGGTGTCGAACTGGAGCAGGGCGAGGCCGTGCGGCGAGTGGAACTCCACGGCCGTACGGCCCGGGCCGCAGGGCCAGATGTGGACGTCCCCGCGCCCGGCCGGCGCGCTGAGCCCCTGGTCCAACAGCGAGCGGGCGAAGGTCCAGGTGACCTCCTCGCCGCCGAGGGTGACCTCGGCCGGGAAGTCGACGAAGACGGCCAGCGGATCACCGGAGGTGTACCGGAGCGTGGCGGGCACCGGGACCTCCTCGTCCTCGGCGGTGATCAGCCGGGCCCGGGCGGCTTGCTCGAAAGTGATGTCCATGCCTGTAGGACTCCGGGAATGCCCCTCGCATGACGCGAAATCCGGACAGAGTTGCCGCGGTTGGCCGAGACCGCGACACTGTGAACACAGAGGCGTCGAACAACCGCCCGAGCGCGACACCGAGATCCCGCGAAGTCCACCAAGTCACGTAGCGGTACTACGACTTGCGCCACCGATCGCGTACACCATTCATGGGTGCCGACCAGCCCATGAAGACTCTGGCATATGCCAGAAGCACCACCGTATCGTGTGTTGCCAAATCCCTTACAGGGCGTCGCAGGCTGTGCAACAGTCGTAACCGGTCCCACCGTCCGCCTTGGCCGTTCAGTCCCCGCATCGGAGTGCGTCATGCCGTCCCATGTCTCCGCGGACCGCCCCGCAGCCCAGCCGCCCGGGCGCGGCTCGGTCGAGGCGTTGATATCGCAGACGCGGCGGCTGAAGGGCGACGTGGACGCGGTGCGGCGGGACACCCCGAGCTCGGGTTCGGACCCCGAGGAGCGCTGGCAGCGGGCCCTGTACGACCTGGCACTCCATCAGCTCAACGACTTGGACGAGCACTTGGCCCAGCTGCGGGACGGACCGGCACCCCTGCCGGCCGGTGTGGAGGCGGCACCCGCCCGCAGCTCCGCGCCCGCGCCGGGCTCACTGCTCAGCCGGGTCGGCAGCGCGGAGTGGAACCTCCTGACGGACGAGGCCAGTTGGTCCGGCGAGCTCTTCCAGATCCTCGGCCGCGACCCGGCCGCGCCCGCGCTCACCCTCGACGAACTGCCCGCCCTGGTACTGGACGAGGACCGGCCCTGGCTGACCGCGATGGTCACCGCCTGCCTGGTCGACGCCAAGCCGATCGACGGCGAGTTCCGCGTCCTGCGGCCCGACGGGAACGTGCGGACCGTCCACATGATGGGCGAGCCGGTGCTCGACGGCGACGGCAGCACCGCCTCGATGTGGGCCGTACTGCGGGACGTCAGCGAACTGCGGCTCAGCCAGCGGACGGTGCGCGAGAGCCGGGACACGATGCAGCGGCACCGCCGGCGGGCCGAGACCGAACAGCGGCTCGCCGTCGAACTCCAGGAGGCCGTGCTGCCGCCCGGGCGCGGTGCCCTGCGGCTGCCGCGCCGGGGACCGGGCACGCTCGACGTCGCCGCCCACCACCTGCCGTCCGGGACCGGAACCCTGCTGGGCGGCGACTGGTACGACGCGCTGGAGCTGCCCGACGGCGACACCCTGCTGAGCGTCGGCGACCTCACCGGACACGGCGTCGCCGTCGCCTCGGGCATGACGATGCTGCTGGGCGCCGTACGCGGGATGGCGATGGCCGGCACCCGGCCGGGGCAGCTCATGTCCCTGCTGAACGGGTTACTCGACGCCACCGTGCAACCCGCGCTGGGCAGTGCGGTCTGCTGCCGCTACCACCCGGCCACCCGCACCCTGACCTGGGCACAGGCAGGACACCCCGCCCCACTGCTGTTCCGCGGCGGGACGGGGTGCGCGCTCAGCGCGCCGGACGGCGTGCTGCTCGGAGTCACCTCGGGAGCCGGTTACGGGCAGGCCGAAGTGACCCTGGAACCGGGCGATCTGCTCCTGCTGCACACCGACGGGGTGGTGCCCGGGCACAGCGGAGCCGACTCTCTGGGCGCGCTCCTCGGCCTGGCCCCCCGGTTCGGGGCGGCACGCACCGCCCAGGACTGTGTCAGGGCCGTGGTCGAGGAGTTCGGCGAGAGCGAGCGCGAGGACGAGGCCTGCGTGCTCGTCGCCAAGGTGGGTGAATAGGCAGACCGCAGAACGCAGCACAGGGACGGGCAACGGTTGCCGCCCTGATGCGATCAGCCGGCTCGTGTCGAGCGCACCGGCCCCCTATGCCTGTGCGCTGTTGTGGTTCCCCTTGCTCCTGGCCTTGGGCAGGGCCAGCTTGATCTCCTCCCGCAGCTCCTGGATCCTCGGGTAGCCGGCGTACTCGGCGGTGAGCCGGTACATCTCGCGCAGCCGGTCCCAGGTGCGGTGGGAGGAGTTCGACCCCATCGACATCAGGGCCAGCCGGGCGTAACGGTCCGCCTGCTCGGGGTCGTCCGCGATGAAGCAGGCGGAGGCCATGGACAGGAAGTCGAAGATCTTCGACCGCTGGCGGCCGTCGATCCGCAGGGCCAGGGCCTTCTCCGCATAGTGCTGGGCGTGCACGGCCGCGGCCGGGTCGTGCTCGGCCAGCGTGCGGTAGGCGAGGGCCTGCATGCCGTACAGGTCCTCTTCCCTGAACATCTGCATCCAGCTCGGCGGCGGCACGTCGCCCCGGTCGGAGACGAACAGGTCCTCCGCGTGGCCGAGGGTGCGGCGCATCGCCTGGCCCTTGCCCATCGACGCCTGAGCCCAGGCCTCGATGGTGTAGAGCATCGCCCGGGTGCGCGGCAGCACCTCGTCGCCCGAGCCGGACTTGGCGAGCTTCATCAGGTCGAGTGCGTCGTCGGGCCGGCCGAGGTGCACCATCTGGCGAGCCGCCCTGGAGAGCGCCTCCCCGGCACGCGGCCGGTCGCCGCCCTCACGGGCCGCGTGGGCGGCGATGACGAAGTACTTCTGGGCCGTGGGCTCCAGGCCGACGTCGTGCGACATCCAGCCCGCGAGGACGGCGAGGTTGGCGGCGACGCCCCACAGGCGCCGCTGGAGATGCTCGGGGTGGCGGTAGGCGAGCATGCCGCCCACCTCGTTGAGCTGTCCCACCACTGCCTTGCGCTGCAGCCCGCCGCCGCGGGCCGCGTCCCAGGCGCGGAACACCTCGACGGAGCGCTCCAGTTCCTCCATCTCCTCGGACCCGATGGGGGCGGCCTCGTAGCGGTCGAACCCAGCGGGGTCGGCGTGCAGAGGATCGTCGAGGACGGGGGCGTCGGCCTTGAGTGTGGGGTCGGTGTGCAGCCACTCGTACATGGCGCTGCTGAGTACGGATCCCGCGGTGAGCGCGGCACCCGCACCCACCAAGCCGCGTCGGTTGAGCATGAGGTCCATTCCCGTGAATTCGGTGAGGACCGCGGCGGTTCGTTCGGGCGCCCACGGCATGCCGTCGGGATGTTCCACGTTCCCGTCGTCCGGCCGTTTTCCCGTACGCCCGTGCCGTACCAGACCGAGGTCCTCGATGGTCACGACACGGCCGAGACGCTCGGTGAACAGAGCCGCCAGCACCCGCGGCACCGGATCGCGCGGGATCTCTCCCGTGTCGATCCACCGCCGCACCCGGGAGGTGTCGGTCGCCAGCTGGGGGTGGCCCATGGCCGCCGCCTGCCGGTTGACCAGCCTCGCGAGTTCGCCCTTGGACCAGCCGGCCAGGCCGAACAGGTCCGAGAGGCGGGTGTTGGGTTCTCCGGTCACGTCAAGCCCCCAGGTTCTCGGCTGAGTTGACAGTAGCCCGGTGCCAGTTGCCGGGCGACTATTCGCCACGGTTCGCCAGGGTGCGCCAGATGGTGTGCCACTGGGCAACGGGTGTCAGGTAGGAACGCGCCACCCCGACCCGGTCGCCACTCGACGGGCACACTCCCCAGGGTGTGCCCGGGCGGCCGGGACGGGTTGGGCGCGAGAACCCCTCACAGGACTTCTCAGGCAGGCACCGCAGGTACACGAAGGGATCTGTATCGCCCATGTACGCAGCATCGTCCTCCGTGTCCGCTCCGCCCCGGTCGCTGCGCCCCCGCCCGGCGGGCGGCGGACCGTATCTCGACCCCGCGCGTCCGGGGGCCGCCGTACCGGTCGTGGGCCGGCAGCGGCGCGCCGCGGGACCCGGCACCCAGCCCCTCAGCGGAAGACTCGACCTGTCCGGCCCCCAGGGTGCGCAGCTGCGCACCGCGATCGCGTCGGTGCACCGGATCTGCCCGGAGTTCGCTCCGGTGCAGGTGCTGCGCCGCACCGGGCGGTCCGTGATCCTCGTCGGGACGACGGGGCGCAGCACGGCCGTGGCGAAGTGTCTACTGGACCACTCCCCCGCCTGGGCGGAGCGGACCCGCCACGAAATAGCCGCATACCGCTCGTTCGTCCGGCACCGGCCGCCGGTCCGGGTGCCGAGGCTGATCGCGGCGGATCCGGACAACTGCACGCTGGTGATCGAGCGGATGCCCGGCCGGGTGGCGGCGGTCCACCGCCACCCGGCGGAGGCTCCGCCCCGGGCGGACATCCGGGCCGCACTGGGCGCGATCTGCCGGCTGAACGCGTGGCGGCCCCCGGCGGGCACCTTCGACGCCCCGGTGGACTACCCGGCCCGGATCGCCCGGTACCACGAGCTGGGTCTGCTCACCGACCGGGACATGGGTGACCTGCAGAAGCTGCTGCACGGCATCGCGGTCGCGGCGGGCCGTCAGGGGATGGGCCAGTTCTGCCACGGCGACGCCCTGCTCTCGAACATCCTGCTGTCCCCGGCCGGTCCAGTGCTGGTGGACTGGGAGCACGCGGGCTGGTATCTGCCGGGGTACGACCTGGCCACGCTCTGGTCGGTCCTCGGCGACGCTCCGGTGGCGCGCCGTCAGATCAGCCAGATCGCCCAGTCGGCGGGACCCGCGTCCCGGGACGCCTTCCTGGTGAACCTGATGCTGGTCCTCACCCGGGAGATCCGGACCTACGAGACCGCCGTGCAGCGTTCGATGCACGACGCGACCCCGGCGGCACCGGGTACGGCCCACCCGGGCGCCGCGCCGACCGGCGAGGAACAGCGGCTGCTGCTCCGGCGGCTGCACGACGACTGCCAGTTGGCCCGCCGGGCCGTGCGCGCGGCGGTCGGCACTCGCTGACGGGGACGAGGATCCGCGGTGCGCTCGGGGCAACTGCGCACCGCGGATCCTCGCATGTCCGGGGATCTCTCCTGGGGTGCAGGGGACGCCCACTGGTGTACGCCACTGACGCCCCGCAGGCCTGCGGGCCGCCACCGCGAAACTCCCACGATCTTCGTATGACATGGGAATTCCGGCCTCTCTGGGCATGATTGACGGATCGTCGGCAAGCCGGTACCACTGAGCCACGCTCAGCCCCGCACGCCCCGTCGCGCCCCATCGCCCCAGGAGGCTGCATTGCGAGGATCCGTCACCGAGCCCGCACCCCCGCACCGCGGCAGACGTACGCGCAGGACGGCCGGAGCCGTCGTCGCCGCGGCTCTGCTGCTGCCGTTGCTGGGCGCGGCACCGCCCCCGGACACGAGCGAGTCGTCCGCCGGACTGCTCCAGCGGGCGTTCGCGTCCGCCGCCACCGAGTACCACGTGCCGCAGAGCGTGCTGCTCGCCGTCTCCTACCTCCAGTCCCGCTGGGACACGCACGACGGCGCGCCCAGCGTGACCGGCGGCTACGGCCCGATGCACCTCACCGACGCGCACACCGCGCTGGCGACGGCCACCGAGCACTTCGCGGACGGTACCGAGGACGCCCGCGGCGACAGCGCCCGCCCCGCCCTCCACCCCAGCGTGCAGGTCCCGCGGAACTCCGTGCTCCCGGCCCGCCTCAAGACCCTCCCGAAGGCCGCCGCGCTGACCGGGATCCCGGCCGAGCGACTGCGCACCGACGCCGCGGCGAACGTGGCCGGCGGCGCCGCCCTGCTCGCGGCCGCCCAGCGGGACCTGCACCAGCCGCTCAGCGCCGATCCGGGGAACTGGTACGGCGCGATCGCCCGCTTCTCCGGCGCCGACGACACGGCGACCGCGGGGGCGTACGCCAACGACGTGTTCGACGTCCTCCACACGGGCGAGGAGCGCACCACCGACGCGGGGCAGTTCGTCGCCCTCGCCGCCCAGCCGGAGCTGCGGGCCGACACCGCGCAGCTGAAGCTGACCGGGCTGCGCACGACGGCTGCGGACGACGAGACGGAATGCCCGACAACGGTGTCGTGCGAGTGGATCCCCGCGCCCTACGCGCAGTTCGGGGACAACGACTACGGCAACCACGACCTCGGCGACCGGCCGGCCTCGCAGAGCATCAGGTACATCGTCATCCACGACACCGAGGGCTCCTGGGACACCACCATCGGCCTGGTCCAGGACCCGACCTATGTGTCCTGGAACTACACCATCCGTTCCACCGACGGTCTGATCGCCCAGCACGTCAAGGCGAAGGACGTGGCCTGGCACGCGGGCAACTGGTACATCAACGCCAAGTCGATCGGCATCGAGCACGAGGGCTTCCTCGCCTCGCCGGACGCCTGGTACACGGAGGCGATGTACCGCTCCTCGGCACGGCTGGTGAAGTACCTCTCCGAGCAGTACGGCGTCCCGCTGGACCGGCAGCACATCCTCGGCCACGACACCGTGCCCGGCCCGACCACGTCCACGATCCCCGGGATGCACACCGACCCCGGCCCCTACTGGGACTGGCGGCACTACTTCGAGCTGCTGGACCACCCCTTCAAGCACAAGGCGGGCAAGAAACACCGGGTGGTGACGGGCGGTGTGGTCACCGTCCTGCCGGACTACGCCACGAACCAGCCGACGTACACCGGCTGCGTCACCAAGGGCCAGCCCTGCGCCGCGCACGGGTCCGGCGAGGTACGGCTGTACTCCGACCACGACGAGAACTCGGCCCTGATCAAGGACATCGGCATGGGCACGACACCGACGACCGACGTGAACGACCTCTCCTCACGGGCCTCCACCGGCCAGCAGTACACGGTGGCGGACACCTGGGGGGACTGGACGGCGATCTGGTACCTCGGGCAGAAGGCGTGGTTCAAGAACCCGGCGAGCGCCCCGGCGGCGGTGAGCGCGGCCGGGGTGGTGATCATGCCGAAGGCGGGCCTGACCAGCATTCCGGTGTACGGCCGCGCCTATCCGGAGGCGTCCGCGTACCCCTCCGGGGTACCGGCCCAGTCGATCTCCCCGCTGCCGTACACGATCCCGGCGGGCCAGAAGTACGTGGCCGGCGACGAGGTGCCGGGCGAGTACTACTACGCCGTCACCTTCGACACCGCCTCGCACAGGGTCGTGGTCGGCAAGGATCTGTACTACGAGATCCAGTACGGCCACCGGGTCGAGTTCGTCCGCGCGGCCGACGTCGACGTGGTGCCGGCCGCGAAGACCGGGCGGCACCACGGCCACGGCCACGGGAAGTAGCCGGCCTCAGCCCTGCTGGAAAAGCTCCGCCGGGAGCGGCTTCAGCAGGGCGTACAGGTCGTCGGTGATCGGACGGTCCCAGGCCGCGATGGTCACCAGGACGCCGTCGCTGCGGTCGAACTGGACGCAGGAGATCCGGCTCTCGGAGAGCTTGAGCCGCCGCACGATCAGCAGGTTGTCGCCCTGCAGGACCGGCATGTCCTCGGTGCCGACGACGGTGACGTCCTCGTCGTTCTCTAGTGCGAGGAGGAGCTGGCCGACCTCGAAGGGGATCTCGTCCTCCTCCACCTCGCGGGCCGGGGAGCCCTCGGGGAGGTTGCCGATGATCATCGCGGGGCCGCGGCCGCCGAAGAGGTCGTAGCGCAGGAAGACGCCCTGGCAGGTGCCGTCGGGGGCGGGCAGCAGCCCGGCTCCGAGGTTGCCGGGCCAGTCACCCGGGTCCATGGCCAGAACGTCGAAGTCGGGGCCGGCGGGAGTGGCGCTGCGGCGACGGAGGAACGACATGCGCTCCATGGTACGGGGCCGGGGTTGTGGGGTGGGGATCAGTGCGGGGTGCGGGTCGCCCGGCCCTTGTACGCTCCTGCTCCGCCGGCTCTCCTGCTCGGCCGGCCCTCTTGATCCGCCGCAGCGGTGACCAGCCACGACGGTGGTGATCGGCGGTGCCGTGCCGGGCGGTGTTCGCCGTGGTGGGTGCCGGTCCTGCGCCAGGTGCGGCGCCGTCGTGGCTGGTCGCGCAGTTCCTCCCCCAGCGCCCCTAGGGGGTTGCGCCCTCGGTCTGCTCCATCGCTGCGGTCAGCTCCGCACGGGCCTGTACCGCCAAGGCGTCCGCTTCACACTGCACGGCGGTGTCCAGACCCCTGCGAAGCAGTCCGGCGTCGCGGAGTTCCGTGCCCAGGGACACCAGGGCACAGGCCAGCTCGTAGGCCGCCGGGGAGCGCTCCAGGTGGGCCACCGACTCGCGCAGGTACGCCAGGCGGGCCTCGCCCGTCGAGACCTCTGCCGCGGTGCGCAGAGCCTGGCCGATCACCGACGGAGCGCCGAAGCGGCGGGCGCGGGTCAGCGCGGCCAGGGCCGTGGTGAGGGCGCGTTCCGGGGCGTCGTGGGCTTCGGCGCGGGCCAGGTGGAGCTGCCAGGGGCACCAGGAGGGGTTGCGGATGCCGCGGGGTTCGAGGCGACGGCCGGCCGCGGAGAGCTCGGCCGCCGCGTCCTTCGTGAGGCCGCGGGCGAGCAGCAGTTCGCCGTAGACCGTCTGGGCGTCGGGGAAGACCACGGCCGCCGGGAAGGGCTCCCGGAAGGCATGGTCCTCGGCGAGGCGGGTGGCCTCGTCGGTGCGGCCGCGGGCCAGCAGGGTCTGGATGAGGATGCCGACGGCGTACCAGTGGGCCGGGGTGCCGGGTCCGACGCGTTCGGCGAGGCGGAGGCCGGAGCGGACGTGCTCCTCGGCCTCGGCGAGGCGGCCGCGGCGGTAGCGGACGTAGCCGAGGAGGGTGTACGCGAAGGAGAGGTGGGCGCCGCGCCAGCCCTGGCGTTCGAAGTCGGCGATCCCGGCGGCGAAGAGTTCCTCCGTGCGGTCGGGCCGGTCGGCGTACATGAAGGCGAGGGCGACGAGGACGGGGACCTCGAACCCGCGGTCGGCCTCGGCCCAGCCGAGGCCGCCGGCCAGGGCGCGTTCGGCGTGGTGGAGGGCGACGTCGGCGGGTTCGCCGCGCTGGACGGCGTCCCAGGTGCGCAGCCCGATGACGTACCGCTCGGTGAGGTCGCGGCCGCGGAGCCGGTCGGCGAGCCGGGTCAGGCGGCGGGAGCGGGAGGGGTGGTCGGGTTCGTCGGCGCGGAAGGCGTCCCACATGAACTGTTCGGAGAGCATCCGGAGCCGTACCCGGGCGTCGCCGGTCACGTGGATCTCGCGGGCGAGGGTCTCGGAGGCCTCGGCGAGGCGGTCGCTGTGGGCGAGGACCTGGGAGAGGCGGTAGACGATGTGGTGGCGCAGGGCGGGCTCGGCGATGGGCTCCTGGAGGGCCGCGCGCAGGTGGTTGACGGTGGTGGCGGGCTCGGTGAGGAGGGACGCGCTGCCCAGTTCGTGGAGGACGGCGGCGCGCTCCTTGGCGGGCGGGGGTTCGCGCAGGGCGCGGGCGAGGTAGGCGCGGGCCGTGTCGGGGGCGCCGGCCCGGAGGGTCTCGCCGGCGGCGGCGCGCAGTTGCCGGACGACCCAGGTGTCGCCTTCGGGATGGGTCTCCAGGAGATGGCGGGCGGCGGCGGTGGCGCCCTGGCCGTCGTCGGTCACGCACCAGGCGGCCTGGCCGTGCAGGGCGACCCGGGTGGCGGGCGGGATGGCCCGGTAGACGGCGGTGGCGATCAGCGGGTGGACGAACTCCAGGGTCTCGGCGCCGGTGAGGACACGGGCGCCGCGCAGGGCGTCGGCGGCGTCGGCGGCCTCCTCGTGGCCGAGGCCGGCGACGGCGGCGGCGAGCGCCGGATGGATCTCGGTGCCGAGGACCGCGCAGGCCCAGGCGAACCGGACGGCGGAGGGGCCCAGGCGTTCGAGGCGGGCGAGGAGACCGCTGCCCTTGACGGCGGCGGCGAGGTCGCGCAGCAGGGGTGCGCCGGCCTCGGTGGGGTCGAGGCCCCGGTCGTGGACCTTGGCGGTCAGCTCGACGGCCTCGAAGGGGTTGCCGGCGGTGACGGCCCAGCACTCGTGGCAGAAGGCGTCGTCGGCGTGGTCGCCGAGGCTCTCGCGGACCAGGCCGGCGACGGCGTCGGAGCTGAGTGGTTCGAGGCCGTGGGGGCGGCCGCCGGCCCGTCCGGGCAGGCCGCGGAACGCGTCGGCGTGCTCGGGGAGTTCGTCGGGCCGGTACGCGACGACGACGAGCAGCGGGAGTTGCTCGGCCCGCGGTGCGAACGCGGCGAGCCAGCCGAGGGATTCGGGGTCGGCCCAGTGGGCGTCGTCGAGGACGAGGACCATCGGGGCCTGGCGCACGGCGAGATGGGTGAGCACCCAGTCGAGGCCGTCGCGCAGGCCCTGCTGGTCGGGCGGGGCGCCCTCGGTCGGGGCGCACAGGCCGAGGGCCGGGCCGACGATGTCGTACCAACTGCCCAGCGAGGCGCGGAGTTCGGCCTCCGGTGCGCCGGCGAGGCGGGGTTGCAGGAGCTGGCGGGCGACGTGGAAGGCGACGCGCTGTTCCTGGTCGCCGCCGCGCGCGGAGAGCACGGTGCAGCCCTGGGCGGCGGCCCGGCGGCGGACCTCGGCGAGCAGGGTGGTCTTGCCTATGCCGGCCCGGCCGGCGAAGGCGAGCAGGGCGCCGAGCGGCCGGTCGCCCGGTGCCGCGCGGTCCGCGCCCAGGCCGGTGAGTTCGGCCAACGCCTCGTCGACGGCGGCGAGTTCGCTGTCGCGCTCGTAGAGCGTCCGTCGGTTCCGCAGGACCCGCTGTCCCATGACCACCCCCCGCCACGGTGGTACGCGAGCGCGGGGGGCGGGCGCGCACCGTGGCTTGCAGGCAGCTCAGCGTACGCTTCGCGGCGGTGATCCGCCCCCTACTGACGGTAACTGGGCGAAGGGACTTGACATCACTCCTGCGGTGGCGACGGCGGGACCACCGCGATCGGGGCGGCCGCGTGCAGCAGCACGGCGTGGGTGACCGAGCCCATCATGCGGGCCGGGGCGAGCAGCCGTCGGCGGTGGCGGCCGACGACGACCAGCGCGGCGTCCTTCGAGGCGGACACCAGCAGGCCGGCCGCGTCGCCGGGCAGCGCGAGGACGTCGGCGCGCAGGTTCGGGCGGTCCTTGAGGTGCGGGGCGAGGAAGCCCTCGGCCAGGGTGCGGGTCTCCTGTTCCACCTCGTCCTGGTCGACGGCCGGCGGGACGAGTTCCCCGGCCGCGAACCAGCTCTGCACCGGCCACGGGTAGGCGGCGATCACCTGGAGCCGGGCGCCGCGCCGGTCGGTCTCCGCGAAGGCGAAGGCGAGGGTGGCGTCGTCGGGGCTGTCCACGTCCAGGCCGACGACGACCCGGGGCCCGGGCTCGGCGGGCAGTTCCTCGTGCACCTCCCGCCCGGGCCGGGGTACGACGACCACCGGGCATGCGGCGTCGCGGGCGGCGGCCATGCCGTTGGAGCCGAGCAGCAGGCTGGCGAAGCCGCCGCGGCCCCGGGAGCCGAGCACCAACAGCTGGGCGTCGGCGCCCAGTTCGGGCAGCAGCGCGCTCGGCACGCCTTCCATGGCGACGTACTCGACGGTCAGCCCCACGCCACCGGTGGACAGCCGGTCCCGGACCTCGTCGAGCACGGGGTCACCTCCCTCGTCCGGTTCCCCGGCGACCAGGACGTCGGGCTGCCCCCAGGCGGCGTACTGGCGGACATGGACCACCCGCAGTGGTGCGTCCCGCTGCCGGGCCGCCTGCACGGCCCAGTCCAGGGCCCGCAGGCTGTCGTCCGAACCGTCCGCCGCGGCGATGACCGGCGCAGCGCTCATCGTTCCTCACCTCCGGAATACGACCTTCCCCGTCCGGGGCCAGCCTGTCTCAGGCGGCGGCCCCGGAAGGGCGCTGCTGGTCACGTGTCCGGAAATCCTTGCGGAACACCCCCCGGTTCACCTCTCTGCCGCAACGGCAGGACCGGGGGAGGTGCTCAGGTGAGGTCGAACTCGCCCTCCCGGGCCCCCGACACGAAGGCACCCCATTCGGCGGGGGTGAAGATCAGGGAAGGGCTCTCCGGGCTGCCGCTGTTGCGCATCGCGATGAATCCCTCGACAAAGGCGATCTGGACATCCCCCAGGCCCCGGCTGCTGGACTGCCAATCGGCCCCGCTGAGGTCCAGCTCCGGCTTCTCCCAGCCCAGTACCGGCTGCTGCTGGATGGTGCTCTCGGCCACGTCCGTGCTCCTCCCGAATTCGTCGTCCGCGGCCAGCCTAGCTTTCGGTTCCGGCACTCGACAGGCCACGTGAACGGGTCCTTTCAGTTGTCGGGGGCCGCGGCGCCGACGAGCCACATGGAGAAGAACTGGGAGCCGCCGCCGTAGGCGTGCCCGAGCACCTTCCGGGCGCCGTCCACCTGGTGTTCTCCGGCCTGGCCGCGCACCTGGAGGGCGGCTTCGGCGAACCGGATCATCCCGGAGGCGCCGATCGGATTGGTGGACAGGACACCGCCCGACATGTTGACGGGGAGGTCACCGTCGAGTTCGGTGACCCCCGATTCGGTGAGTTTCCAGCCCTCGCCCTCCTCGGCGAAGCCGAGGTTCTCCAGCCACATGGGCTCGTACCAGGAGAAGGGCACGTACATCTCGACGGCGTCGATGTCCCGGCGCGGGTCGGCGATCCCCGCCTGCCGGTAGACGTCGGCGGCGCAGTCCTTCCCGGCCTGCGGCGACACCGCGTCCTTGCCGGCGAACAGGGTGGGCTCGCTGCGCATGGCCCCGCCGAGCATCCAGGCCGGCGGCTTCCCGGAACGGGCGGCTCCGGCGCGGTCGGTGAGGACCATGGCGCAGGCGCCGTCGGAGGAGGGGCAGGTCTCCGAGTAGCGGATGGGGTCCCACAACATGGGGGACGCCTGGACCTTCTCCAGGGTGATGTCGTGCTCGTGGAGGTGGGCGTAGGGGTTCTTGAGCGCGTTGCGCCGGTCCTTGTAGGCGACCAGCGAGCCGACGGTGTCCGGGGCGCCGCTGCGCCGCATGTAGGCGCGCACATGGGGTGCGAAGAAGCCGCCCGCGCCGGCCAGCAGTGGCTGCTGGAAAGGGATCGGCAGGGACAGCCCCCACATGGCGTTGGACTCGGACTGCTTTTCGAAGGCGAGGGTCAGCACGGTGGGGTGGACCCGGGCGGCGACCAGGTTGGCCGCGACGAGCGCGGTCGACCCGCCCACCGAGCCCGCCGTGTGGACCCGCAGCATGGGTTTGCCGACCGCCCCCAGCGCGTCCGCCAGGTAGAGCTCCGGCATCATCACGCCCTCGAAGAAGTCGGGCGCCTTGCCGATGACGACGGCGTCGATGTCGGCCCAGCCCAACTCGGCGTCGTCGAGCGCACGTCGCGCGGCCTCGCGGACGAGCCCCGCGATGGACACGTCCCGCCGGGCCGCCACGTGCTTGGTCTGGCCGATCCCTACGACGGCCACGGGCTCCTTGCTCATCGCGGATCCCCTTCGAGTACGGCGACCAGGTTCTGCTGCAGGCAGGGCCCGGAGGTGGCGTGGGCGAGGGCGCGGTCGGACTCGCCGCGGTGGATGCGGGCGGCGGCCTCGCCGATGCGGATCAGCCCGGCGGCCATGATCGGGTTGGCGGCGAGGGCCCCGCCGGACGGGTTCACGCGTACGTCGTCGCCGAGCCGCAGCGCCCTGCGCAGTACGACCTCCTGCGAGCTGAACGGCGCGTGCAGCTCGGCGGTGTCCACAGGCCGTTCGAAGGCACCGGCCTTCTCGGCGGCGAGCCGGGCGGACGGCGAGTCGGTCAGGTCGCGGACGCCCAGGCCGTGCGCCTCGATGCGGTGGTCGATGCCCCGGATCCAGGCGGGCCGGGCACACAGCTCCCGGGCCCGCTCCCCCGCCGCGAGGATCACGGCGGCGGCGCCGTCGCCGATGGGTGGGCAGTCGCCGGTGCGCAGCGGCTGTACGACGTAGTCCCCCTGCGGTACCGATCCCCTGAGCTGTGCGTGGGAGTTGGCTGCCGCGTCCGCCCTGCTGCGGGCTCCGACGGCGGCCAGCGCGGGCTCGTCGGTCTCCCCCGCGTCGATGAGGGCCTGGGCCTGGAGGGCGGCGAGGGCGACGGAGTCGGGCCAGAGGGGGGCCAGGTAGTAGGGGTCGAGCTGGCGGGTCAGCACGTCGCGTACGGAGCCGGGTGAGGACTTGCCGTACGAGTAGACGAGCGCGGTGTCCGCGTCCCCGGTGAGCAGCTTGGTCCAGGCCTCGTACAGGGCCCAGGCGCCGTCCATCTCGACGTGCGACTCGGAGATGGGCGGCCAGGCGCCGACGCCGTCGAGGGCGAGGGTGAAGGAGAAGGCGCGGCCGGCCAGGTAGTCGCTGGAGCCGGAGCAGGTGAACCCGATGTCGGCGGTCTTCAGGCCGGTCTGCCCGAGCACGTCGTGCAGCACCGGCATGAGCATCTCGACCTCGGAGAGGTCCTCGGTGGTGCGGCGGTGGTCGGTCTGTGCGAAGGCGACCAGTGCTATGTCACGCATCACAGCAGCTCCTTGTACGTCTCATAGTCCGCGTCGGGTTCGCCGGTGGGCCGGTAGTGGTCGGCGAAGCGGGCCCCGTCGGTCCACACCGGTTCGACCCTGAGCCCCATCCGCACCTGGTCGTAGGGGATCCCGCCGATCCGGCCGTGCAGGGCGAGGCCGGCGCCGTCGAGGGCGATGTGGGCGTAGACGTACGGCACCTCGATGTCGAGGTTCTTCGCCTTGATGTTGACGATGCAGAAGGTGGTGACGGTGCCGCCGGGCCCCACCTCGACCTGTTCCGATGTGGCCACCCCACATGTGGGGCACGCACCCCTGGGCGGGACGTACACCTTCCGGCAGGAGGGACAACGCTCCCCGAAGGTCCGCCGGGACGACAGCGCCTCGATGTAGGCGGACTGGGCACGGCCGGGCGAGTAGGTGTAGTCGAGGCGGGCGTGGGCGACGATGCCGTGGATGGCGTCCTCGAACTCGCCGCCGTGCCCGGTCACTTCGGCAGGTTCACCGTCGTACGGCTCGAAGCAGGCGATGTCGGTGACGGCCCCCGACCGCTCCTCGGCCCAGCGGACCCGGACCCGCATGCCGGTGTGCACGGCGTCGGGCCCCGGTGCGTCGAGGGCGTGCAGCAGGGCGGTGTCGGCACCGTCGAGCCGGACCAGGACCCAGGCGAAGGGGGTGCCGAGGGGCTGCCCGCGGCGGGGCTCGTGGTTCCACGCCCAGGTGGTGACGGTCCCGGTGGGGGCGACCTCGACGAGGTCACGGATCTCCTCGGCGGTGCCGGGGTCGTACTCGACGGGCGGGACGAGGGTGCGGCCGTCGGCGGTCTTCACGCCGAGGACGACGCGTTCCCGCAGTCCGGTGAGGAAGGCGCTCTGGACGGGGCCGAGGGACCGGGTGAAGGGGAACTCGACGACGAGGGGGGCTTTGAGGACTTCGGGCATCGGGGCTGCCTCCTGGACAAAGTAGGTGTGTAGCGCCCCGCAAGGGACGCTGGGGGTACCCCCGGCCGAAGGCTGGGGGAGGCACTACGCGACAAACCCCCACCGGCCCGCGGCTTCCGGACCGGCCCAGGCCGGCGCAGCGCTACGCCCGCTTGTAAACAGGCGCCCGCTTCTCCGCGAACGCACGCGCACCTTCCTTCGCATCGGCCGTGTCGAAGATCGGCCACCCACGCTTCAGCTCCGCCGCCAGCCCGTCCGCCTCCGTCATCTCCGCGGTCTCGTACACCGACGCCTTGACCGCCTCGACCGCCAGCGGCCCGCACGCGTTGATCTGTTCGGCGATCTCCAGCGCCTTGTCGAGCGCGGTGCCGTCCGGGACGACGTGACCGACGAGCCCGATGTCCGCGGCCTCGCGGGCGGTGTACGGCCGCCCGGTGAGCAGCATCTCCAGAGCGTGCGTGCGCGGAATCTGCCGTTGGAGCCGTACCGTGGAGCCACCGATCGGAAAGAGCCCCCGCCGCACCTCGAAGAGCCCGAACGTCGCGGACTCGCCAGCCACCCGGATGTCGGTCCCCTGCAGGATCTCGGTGCCGCCCGCGACGCAGTACCCCTCGACGGCGGCGATCACCGGTTTGCGCGGGCGATGATGGCGGAGCATCGCCTTCCAGTGCAGGTCGGGGTCGGCCTGCAGCCGGTCGCGCAGATGCTCCCCCGCCATGCCCTGTCCGGCCAGCGCCTTGAGGTCCATCCCGGCACAGAAGGCACCCCCGGCCCCGGTGAGCACGATCGAGCGGACGGCGTCGTCCTCGTCGGCCTCGATCCAGCCGTCGTACAGGCCGACGAGCATGGCGATCGAGAGCGCGTTCTTCGCTTCGGGCCTGTTCAGCGTGAGCACGAGTGTGGCGCCCTCGCGCCGCACGGTGAGGTGTTCCGTCCCACCCATGGACCGTCTCCCCTCCGGAAGGGATCGTCCCCCCTCCATCAGAACGAGAACAGGTTGCAGTAGCCGGGGAGGCACTTCAAGGGTTTTCTGACAGGCAGTCAGATTTCTTCGCGTGAACCCTTCACACTTGCCGCGCCCTTTGCTCTGATGACCGGCGAACGGACAGGTGCGCCTTTCTTCGTCACGGTTGCCGGGGTCAGGAGGAGCGGTGGAGTACAACCTTGCCGATCTGTTCGAGTCGGTCGTCGATGTGGCTGCCGACCGCGAGGCACTCGTGTACATCGACCACCCCGGCACGGGTGCGGAACGCCGGCTGACCTACGCGGAGCTGGACGCCGCCGCCAACCGCGTCGGCCACCATCTGATCGACAGCGGCATCCGCCCGGGCGAACATCTCGGCCTGCACCTCTACAACGGGGTCGAGTATCTGCAGACGGTGCTCGGCTGCCTGAAGGCGCGGATCGTGCCGGTCAACGTCAACTACCGGTACGTGGAAGAGGAGTTGGTGTACCTCTACCGGGACGCCGATCTGGTCGCGCTGGTCTTCGACGCGGAGTTCGACGACCGGGTGGCGGCGGCCCTGCCCCGGGCGCCGGGGCTGCGGCATCTGGTGCGGGTGGGGGAGCCGGTGGACGCGGGGCTCAAGGCGCTCGCCTTCACGGAGGCCGAGGCCGCCGGGTCGCCGGGGCGGGGGTTCCCCGCGCGCTCGGCGGACGACCAGTTCATCATCTACACCGGCGGCACGACCGGGATGCCGAAGGGTGTGATGTGGCGTCAGGAGGACCTGTTCTTCGCGGGGTTGGGTGGTGGCGCGCCGACCGGTGAGCCGGTGGAGCGACCGGAGGAGCTGGCCGAGCGGGTCGCGGCGGGCGGCAGCGGGATCACCTTCTTCCCCACGCCTCCGCTGATGCACGGCACGTCCACCCTCACCACCTTCATCGGCTTCAACTTCGGGCAACGGGTGGTGATCCACCGCAAGTTCGTGCCCGAGGAGGTGCTGCGGACCGTCGAGAAGGAGAAGGTCACCAGCATGTCGCTGGTCGGCGACGCGATGCTGCGCCCGCTGGTCGACGCGCTCAACGGGCCGCTGAAGGGCACCGACTGCTCCGCCCTGTTCAGCGTCTCCTCCTCCGGTGCGATCCTCTCCGAGACCGTGCGCCGGCAGTTCAGCGAACTCGTCCCGAACGCCGTGCTGCTGAACAACTTCGGGTCCTCCGAGTCCGGTTTCAACGGCACCGCGACCAATGACTCGGGGGCCGGCAGCGGCTTCCGCGTCCGCGTCAACTCCCGTACCCAGGTGGTCGATCCGGCGACCCACGAGCCGGTGGCGGTGGGCGAGATCGGCCGGGTCGCGCAGAGCGGGCACGTGCCGCTCGGCTACTACAACGACCCGGTGAAGACCGCCGAGACGTTCTTCGAGAAGGACGGCCGGAGGTGGGTGCTCCTCGGCGACATGGCGACGGTCGACGAGGAGGGCGTGGTGACCGTGCTCGGCAGGGGCTCGCAGTGCATCAACACCGGGGGCGAGAAGGTGTACCCGGAGGAGGTCGAACAGGCGCTGAAATCGCACCCGGACGTGTACGACGCGCTCGTCGCCGGGGTCCCTGACGCCACCTGGGGCAACCACGTGGCGGCGGTCGTGCAACTGCGCGCGGGTGCCGAGCCGCCCTCGCTCACGGACATCCAGACCCACTGCCGCAGCCGGCTGGCCGGGTACAAGGTCCCCCGTCAGCTGGTGATCGCCGAGGCCATCCAGCGGTCGCCGAGCGGCAAGGCGGACTACCGGTGGGCGCGGGAGGTGGCGGTGGCCGCCGACCGGTAGCACGTGCGGGTGTGCCACCCGCGCGGGACGGTCCACGGGCCGTACTCTGTGCGCACGATCCGACGTCGATCATGCACACAGTGTCACGACGGCCGCACGGAAGGACCCCCGGTGTCGCACCCCACGCCCGCCCGGCCGCCGGAGACCGTGCCCGCACCGGCGGGTCCGAGCGCGGACGAGGGCCGGCGGCGGAGGCATCCACGCACCGCCCGCGGCATCACGGTCGGGACGACCGCCGGCTCCGCCCTCCTGCTCCTGGCCGCGCTGCTGCTGCCGAACCGGCTGGACCTGCTCACGCCCACGGCGTTCCTGCGCCTCCCGGTCGAGGGGATCGTCCTCGCGGCCGTGCTGCTGATTCTGCCCGGGCGGGCGCGGCGCGTCACGGCGGTGCTCGCGGGCGCGGTGCTGGGGACGCTGACGCTGGTGAAGTGCCTGGACATGGGCTTCTACTCGGTCCTGCAACGGCCGTTCGACCTGGTGCTCGACTGGATCCTGCTGGACGACGCGGCGGACTACGTGCGGGAGTCGTTCGGCCGGACCAGTGAGATCCTCGCGATCGCCGGGGCCCTGCTCCTCGCGGCGAGCGTGCCGGCCCTGACCGTCCTCGCCCTGGTGCGGGTCACCGAGCGGATGGCGCGTCGGCGGCCGCGCGCAGGTCGTACGACCCTTGTCCTGGCCGTCGCCTGGGTCACCTGTGCCACCTTCGGTTTCCAGGCCGGTGGCGCTCCCGTCGCCTCGACGCTCGACACCCAGCTGGTGGACGACCGGGTGCGGGCGGTCCGTGCCGGTCTTGCGGACGCGCGGGTCTTCGCGGCGGAGGCCTCCGTCGACGCCTTCGAGAACACTCCGCCGGACCGCCTGTTGACGGGCCTGCGCGGCAAGGACGTGCTGTTCACGTTCGTCGAGAGCTACGGCCGTACGGCGATCGAGGACCCGGCGATGGCGCGGCAGGTCGGCGCGGTCCTCCAGGAGGGCGCCGCCTCCCTCGGGGCGGCCGGTTTCGCGGCGCGCAGCGGCTGGCTGCGGTCCCCGGTGCTCGGGGCGGGCAGCTGGATGTGCCACGCCACGCTGCTGTCCGGGCTGTGGATCAACAACCAGCAGCGTTACCGCCATCTCGTCTCGGGCGACCGGATGACCCTCAACAAGTACTTCCGCAAGACGGGCGCGTGGCGCACGGTCGGTGTCGTCCCGGGCGTCCGCAAGACATGGCCGGAGGCCCGGTTCTTCGGCCTCGACCGCTCCTACGACTCCACGCACCTCGGCTACCACGGCCCGTACTTCAGCTGGACGCCCGTCCCCGACCAGTTCACGCTGGAGGCCTTCGAGCGCCTGGAGTACGGGAAGCGGAACCGCCGCCCGGTGATGGCGGAGATCATCCTCGCCTCCAGCCACCAGCCCTGGGCGCCCCTCCCCCGCCTGATCGACTGGAGAGACCTCGGCGACGGCTCGGTCTTCGGGCCGATCCAGAAGGCGGGCAAGGATCCGGCGGAGGTCTGGAAGGACACGGAGCGCGTACGGACCGAGTACCGGGTCTCGATCGAGTACTCGCTGCGCAGCCTGTTCGGATTCATGCGGCGCTACGCCCACCGGGACACGGTCCTGGTCTTCCTCGGCGACCACCAGCCCCGCCCGGAGGTCGTCGCCGGCAGCCCGCGCCGGGACGTGCCGATCACGATCGTCGCCCACGACCCGGCGGTCCTGGACCGGGTCGCCGGCTGGGGCTGGACGCCGGGCCCGAAGCCCGCCGCCGACGCGCCGATCTGGGCGATGAACCAGTTCCGCAACCGCTTCCTGAAGGCGTTCGGGCCGCAGGATCCGAGTGCTGCTCAGGCGTCCAGGAAGGCGACGGTACGGCGGACGAACCACTCGGGGTCGTCGAGCCAGGGGTAGTGACCGGCGCCGGGCTGCACGACGACCTCGGCGACCGGGAAGGCCTCGGCGGCGCGCCGGGCCAGGGCGGGGCCGGGGCTGCCGTCGAGTTCCCCGGCGTACACCAGGACGGGGCCGGCGAGGGTGCGCAGGGCGGCTCGGGTGGCGTCCGGGGTGAAGGCGCCCTCGGCGAAGTAGCGGTCGCCTGCCTCGAAGTTGCTCTGCTTCTCGGTGGCCGCGACATGAGCCCGGGCGGCGTCGTCCCAGCGGCCGTGGAAGAAGGGCATGAACACCTCGTCGAACTCCGCGGTGCCGGTCAGCCACGCCTCCAGGGCGGGGAACGCCTCCTCGAACCAGGGCTCGCCCGCCCGCAGTCGGGCCGCCGCCAGCCGGTCCTCGGGAGTGACGCGCAGGCCCAGGGCCGCGGGGTTGCCGGTGATCAGCGCGAGCCGCCGCACCCGCTGCGGATGCGCCGCCGCGTACAGGACGGCAAGGCTCGCGCCGGCCGAGTGCGCCAGTACGTCCATGTGGTCGAGCCCCATGTGGGCGCGCAACATCTCCACGTCGTCGACCAGTCGGTCGCAGCGGTACGACGCCGGGTCGGCGGGCACCGCGGAGTCGCCGGTCCCCCGCAGGTCGAGGAGGATCAGCCGGCGGTGGGCGGTCAGCCCGCCGAGGTCCCCCAGGTAGCCGGAGGCCCGCATGGGGCCGCCCGGCAGCACGACGAGAGGTTCGCCCTCCCCTCTGACGTGGTAGGCGAGGCGGGTCCCGTCGGCTGCGGTGAAGGTGGGCATGGCGCCGATCCTCGGGGACCGCGGCGCGGTGTCGCAACGAATTTCTGCGGACGGCCCCCGGCGTCAGGCAGGCGGAGCCGGCTTGCTCACCCGGAACGCGAACTGGCCACAGAACGTGAGCTTGCGGAGGTTCACCAGGGCGGTGTGCCGCTTGCTCTTGCGGGCCCAGGCGTCGATCTCCGTGTTGAGCGGCGACTCCGTCCGCCAGAACCTGCCGTACTCCTGCCTCCGCGCGCTGCCGTGGTAGGTGCGCATGATCAGTGTCACGCCGTCGAGCGAGGGCCGGATCTCCTCCAGGGCGAGCCCGGCCTCCTCGACCAGCACCCGGAATCCGTAGGGCGTGTAGTTCCACAGGCTGAAGGAGTGGTAGGGCTCGAACTGGGAGGTGCTGCCGATGAACAGCCCGCCCGGGCGGAGCACTCTGCTCACCTCCGCGAGCAGTTCCCTGGGCCGGGCCACGTGCTCGAAGACCTGGTGCGAGTAGACGAGCGGTACCGCGTCGGAGCGGAACGGCAGGTGGACGCCGTCGAAGTACACCACGCTGTCGTCCCCGGGCCTGCGCTGGGCGGCCTCCGGCGAATCGCGGATGTCGACTCCCACCCAGCGGACGCCGGAGTCGTGCTTGCGGAAGAGCTCGGCCGACGTGCCCCGCCCGCAGCCCAGGTCGACCACCCGGTCCGGTGCCCGCGGCGAGCTCATGGCTTCGTCGAGGTAGTAGCGGGAGGTGACCTGACGAGCGTGGTCGTCAGGGATGCAGTCGCGCATGAGTTCCCACAGGGTCGACATGTGCCCACGCTACGGAGATGCCCCTCGCTAGGCCACATCCAGGCGGGGGTTCGGGACGGCCGTCATCCCTTGGGGCGAACGGGACTGGGCGGACGGGGGCACGAGGCGGCCGATGCCGGAGAGGTCGCGGGCGGCCACACTGTTGCGGTCGGCGACCGTACGGCCGAGCGCGTGGTACGGCCAGAGTCCCCCGGCCTGCCGGCGGCTGCGCTCGTTCCACTCCAGGGCCTCGGCGGCGCGCGCCCGGAAGAAGTTGAGCGCGTAGCCGCCGCTGTGGATCCGCAGCAGGAAGAAGCCGCCGGGGTACTCCTTGGCGGCCCCGACCTCCTGCTGGGTCACCTGCGGGGCGAGGGGCACATGGGTGCGCTTGTTGCGGTGGGTGTGGCCCACATGGTGGAGGAACACACCCGGGGCGGTGGCGTAGGCCCGGAGGATCGCGCGGGCCTGGCGGCGCCCGAGACGCTGCGCCGGGCTCACCGGGAAGAGGGCCTCCCGGACGGTCAGCGGATGGTGGCCGAAGACGACGGTGGGCTGTTCCCGGTGGGCCCGCAGGCGGCGCCGGAACCAGGAGAGCTGCTCGGCGCCGAGGCCGCCCGCGTCACCGCCGTTCCCGCGCTTGTCGTAGGTGTCGAGGCCGATGATCCGCAGTCCGGCCACGTCGTGCTCGAACCAGCCGGGCCCGTCCGGAACGCCGAACTCGCGGTGGAAGGCATCGCCCTCGGCCGCGGCGCGGTCGTGGTTGCCCCGGACGACGAAGTAGTCCCGCCGGTGGGTACCGAAGCCGTCGAGGATCCGTCTGGCCTCCGCCAGGTCGCGCGGTCCGCCGCCGGCGGAGATGTCACCGGCGGCCAGCAGCAGTTGGGCGCCGCGGCGGCGGGCCTCGTCCACCACGGCGCGGCTCATGAGTTCGGGGTAGGGGGTCTGTCCCGTCCCCTGAGCCACTCCGCGCAGGAAGGGGACGCCGGCCACGAGACCGGCGACGGTCTCGCCGATGTGCAGGTCGTTGCAGAGGGCGAGGGAGAACAGGTGGCGGCCGGGCGGAGGCTGCGGAGTGGTGAAGGAGTAGGGGCCGCCCGGTGTGTCGAGGCCGTGGCGGGAGGTGCCGGCCGCGTTGCCGCGCACCAGGTGCAGCGCGGTGGGCGTGGCGGGGACGCCCCGGGAACGGGCCTGGTAGTAGTACGTCTGTCCCGGCTCCAGGCCGGTGAGTTCGACGTGGTGGTGCGCGGTGGGCCGGTCCTCGCCGGCGGTGCGGTTGAGGCGGGCCGGGTGGGTGCCGTAGACGACCTCGCCCTCGGTGACGGCGGGCAGCATCCGGCCGGTGCCGTCGTCGGTACCGGGCAGGGCGGTGTGCCAGGTGATGACGGCGCGGTCCTCGGTGAGGGTGACCAGTTCCAGGTGGACGGCGGCGAGGGAACGGGGGTGCCGGGGGCGGGGGGCGGTGGCCGACCGGAGCAGGGCAGGTGCCAGCAGGAAGCCGGAGCGCAGCATCTCGCAGGGGCCGGGGATGCCCGCGAGTGCGCCGAGGGGGACGGGGAGGCAGCAGCGCATGTCTGCTATGTGCACGCCACCGGTGAACGGCGGACGTGGTGCCGGAAGCCGCGCAAGGTATGGAACCAGACTTCTTGGGTCCTCACGGGTACGGCCTCCCGGGTTCTCACGAGGCGGGGCCGAACCGTTCCCGCAGTTCCCGCTTCAGGATCTTTCCGCTGGCGTTGCGGGGCAGCGCGTCCACGAACAGGATCCGCTTGGGTGCCTTGAAGGCGGGCAGCTTCTCCTTCACGTGGGCGATCAGCCCCGCCTCGTCGATCTCGCCGCGCGGTACGACGACCGCGGTGACCGCCTCGATCCACCGCTCGTCGGGCAGGCCGATCACGGCGGCCTCGGCGACCGCCTCGTGGGTGTAGAGGGCGTCCTCGACCTGCCGTGAAGCCACCAGCACGCCACCGGAGTTGATGACGTCCTTCACGCGGTCGACGATCGTGTAGTAGCCGTCGGCGTCGCGCACCGCGAGGTCGCCGGAGTGGAACCAGCCGTCCCGGAAGGCCTCCTCGGTCTCCTCGGGCTTGTCCCAGTAGCCCTCGCACAGCTGCGGTGAGCGGTAGACGATCTCGCCGGGGGTGCCGTCGGGGACGTCCGCGCCGTCCTCGCCGACCACGCGTGCCTCGACGAACAGGACGGTGCGGCCGCAGGAGTCCAGCCGCCCCTTGTGCTCCTCGGGGGCGAGCACGGTGGCGAGCGGTCCGATCTCGCTCTGCCCGAAGCAGTTGAACAGGGCGAGTTTCGGCAGCCGTTCGCGCAGTCGCTCCAGGACGGGCACCGGCATGATCGACGCCCCGTAGTAGGCCTTGCGCAGTCCGCCAAGGTCGCGGGTGGCGAAGTCGGGCCGGTTGGAGAGTCCGATCCACACGGTGGGCGGCGCGAACAGGCTGTCCACGTCCCCGGCCTCGACGAGGTCGAAGAGGGTGTCGCCGTCGGGTCCGTCGAGGATGATGTTGGTCGCGCCCACCGCCAGGTAGGGCAGCAGGAACACGTGCATCTGGGCGGAGTGGTAGAGCGGCAGCGCGTGTGCCGGCCGGTCCCCGGCGCTCAGGTCGAGGGCGGCGATCGCGCTCAGGTACTCGTGCACCAGCGCCCGGTGGGTCATCATCGCGCCCTTGGGCAGCGCCGTGGTCCCCGAGGTGTACAGCAGCTGCACCAGGTCCTCGGTACGCGGTTCGGGCCCGTCGTACGGTGCGGCGTCCGCGAGCCGGGCCAGCAGCGAGCCGTCGGCGTCCCGCAGCGGCAGCGCCGGTACGCCGTCGGGGAGCCGGCCGGTGAGGTCGGGGTCGGCGAGGACCAGCGAACTTCCCGACTGACCGACGATGTACGCGAGGTCGTCGCCGGTCAGGTTCTGGTTGACCGGGACGTGGACCAGGCCGGCGCGGGCGCAGGCGAGGAAGGCGATCAGGTAGGCGTCGGAGTTGTGTCCGTAGGAGCCGACCCGGTCACCACGGTCGAGGCCCTGGCCGAGCAGGACGCTCGCCGCACGCGAGACGGCGTCGTCGAGTTCCTCGTACGTCCACCGTCGCTCGCCGTACCGCACCGCCACCCGTGCGGGGGTGCGGCGGGCGCTGCGCCGCAGTACCCCGTCCACCGTGCTGCCCTGTCCCTGCGTCATGGCTCATGATCCTCGGCCCGTAGCCGGGACAGGTCAAGCGACCGCGAAGGCCGATGCCGAAATCCCGCGGGTCCGCTCGGCCGCTTCCTCTTTGCCACCGATCGCGGTCGGACGGCCGGACGGGATGGGACCGCACTGGAGTGACAAAAGGAATCACAGTCGATGCGCCATGCATCAAGAGGCGTTCATCCGATGCGCTTTTTGCTTCAACGTGCCCCTGTGCGCCCCTTTGGAGAAAGGTTTCCGGAAACCCGCACATGATTGAACTGGGCAGGACTTGTCTCGGGCTGTCAGCCTCGAAGCAGGTTCGCTCATTTCACGTGTCGTACTGGGCAGGAGGTTTCCATGAACGGTGTTGTGCCCGAACAGAAACGAACATGGACGGCAGGTACTGCTCCCGGCATATTCCCAATCCTCGGTCACGGTATCGCCTTATACCGTCGCCCGCTGGCGTTTCTCAATTCTTTGCCCGCGCACGGGGATCTGGTCGAGATACGGCTGGGCCCCCAGCGTGCCTGGATGGTGTGCCACCCGGAGCTGGCCCACGAGGTGCTCATGGACCCGCACACCTTCGACAAGGGGGGCCCTCTGTACGACAGGCTGGGCAAGCTGATGGGGGACGGACTGGTCACCTGCCGTCAGGCCGCGCACCGGGACAAGCGCAGGCTGCTGCAGCCGGCTTTCCGTCCGTCCCACGCCGCCGCGTACACGGAACTCCTCGCCGAGGAGGCCGAGTCGGTGTGCGAGGGGTGGCAGGCGGGCCGGGCGGTTCCCGTCACCGAGGCGATGATGACCCTCACGACCCGCGTGATCAGCCGGGTCCTGCTCTCCGACTCGCTGGACGACACGACCGCCGCCCAGGTCCGGGACTGTCTCGCCGACGTCGTCCGCGGCCTCTTCGTCCGCACGGTCGTGCCGATCGACGCGCTGTTCCGGCTCCCGACCCCGGCCAACCGCCGCTACCGGCGGGCGCTCGCCCGGCTGCACGCCGTCATCGACGCGGTGATCGCCGAACGCCGCCGGGGCACCGCGCGTGACGACGTCCTGGGAACCCTGCTGGCGGCCCCCCACGGCGACGGCGAGGCCCCCGCCCGCACCGACCAGGAGATCCACGACCACCTGATCACCCTGCTGCTCACGGGCGCCGAGACCTCGGCCCTGTCCCTGGCCGCGGCCTTCAGTCTGCTGGCCCGCCATCCCGAGGCCGAACAGCGCCTGCACGCCGAGCTCGACACCGTCCTGCCCGGCGGCCGCCGGCCCGGCCCCGACGATCTGCCGGACCTCGTCCAGACCCGGTGCGTCGTCTCCGAGACGCTGCGGCACTCCTCCCCCGGCTGGCTCTTCACCCGCGTCGCCACCCGGGAGACGGAACTCGCCGGATGCCGGCTGCCCGCCGGAGCCACCGTGCTCTACAGCCCCTACCTCCTCCACCACGATCCGTCGTCGTTCCCCGACCCCGAACGCTTCGACCCCGACCGCTGGCTGCCGGGCCGGCCCACCGCCGCACAGCGGCGCGCGATGATGCCGTTCTCCGCGGGCAACCGCAAGTGCCTCGGCGACGAGTTCGCCATGGTGGAGATCACCGTGGCGCTCGCGACCATCGCCGGCCGCGTGCGCCTGCGTCACCTGCCCGGGTACGCCGCGCGGACACCGCGTCCCGCGATCACCCTGGGGCCGCGCTCGCTGGTCATGATCCGCGAAGCACGTTCGCACGGGCCGTCAGAGGCGTCGTCGTCCCGCGCTCCGCTCCCGCGCCGCACGGTCTGCACCCGACAGGCACCGGACTCCCGATCGGCAGGTGACCACAGTGTCGACAACGCATGAGGAAGTCACGGTCGGTGTACCGGACGGACAGGCGGCAGCCAGTCTCAAGGACCTCATCGACACCCACCTGCACATGCCCTTTCCGTTCCGGCGCAACCCCCATGAACGGGAGGCCTCGGCCGGCGTGGACGCCTGGCTGCGTACGTGGGGGCTGACCGCCGAACCGGGCGTGGCGGCGATGATCGCCCGCACTCGCCCCGCCCAGCTCGCATCCTTCACCAGCCCCGCCGTGGACCCCGGGATCCTGCGCATCGTCGCCCACCAGATCGCCTATCAGTTCGTCTTCGACGACCGGGCGGAGGACGTCGGCCGGCGCTCCCCGGCCGGGCTCGTGCCCATGCTGTGCGAGAGCATCGCCATTCTGCGGGACGACTGTGCGCCCAGCACACCGCTCGGAGCGGCGCTGACCGACCTGTACCGGCAGGTCCGGGAACGGTGCACACCCGATCAGGCCGCACGGTGGGCCTGGAGGAGCAGGGAGTACGTACACGGTCTGCTGTACGAAGCGGTGGCTCAGGCCCACCCCGTCGTCCTGCGCACCGGGGACTGCACCTCCATACGATCGCTGACCGCAGGCGTCGAGCCGTTCTACCCGCTCTACGAGGCCGCGGCGTCGGACGAGTTGTCCCCCGCGGAACTCCACCATCCAGCCATAGGACGACTCAGCCGGCTCTCGGCCGACGCCGCGGTCTGGACAGCCGATCTGTTCTCCGCCGTGAAAGAACAGCGCGCGGGTGAAATGATCAACCTGGCCCTGGCCCACCAGCGCGAACACCACTGCTCCCTGCAGGCCGCCGTCATCCTGGCCATCCAGCAGGTCAACAGCACGATCCGCGAGTTCCAGAGGCTCCACGCCGAGGTCGAACCGGAGTTGAGCCCCGCGGGCCTCGTATACGTGGAGGGTATGGTCGGCTGGATCCGCGGGTGTTACCACTGGTCCCGAACCGTACCCCGGTATGCGGACGTGGCGTCGGTGCCCGCCGTGACGTAGAGGCACCTGACACGCTCCCGCGATCGCGCCCGAGGGAGGTGGCGATCAGGGTCACTTACCCGGAAGGCGGTCATTATCCCTTCTGCAGTTCATGATTCACCCGATAGTACTCAGTCCGGCCTGCCCACACCGCGACAAGGCGTACGCTCGGCTCTCCCCGGGCCGAACGAAAGAAAGCGGTACGGCAATATGGCGATGGAACCGCGGCAACCGATCACGGACCAAGAGACCTTGATCGAGCGCCGACGGGAACTTCAGGCCCTCGACGTGGCGTTCCGGGAATTGCGGCGCACCACGGGCGGCGTGCCACGAGCACGAAGCAAAGGGCTGCTCGCCTTCTCCGGGTCGGCCGGACTGGGCAAGACCGCACTCGTCGCGGAAGCACGCGCCCGGGCCGCGGCACACAAGTTCACGGTGTTGTCGGGCAGGGGCAGCGAGACGGAACAGGGCTCGGCGTTCCGCGTGGTACGCCAGTTGATGCAGCCCTCGTTGGCACGGATGGACGAGGCAGAACTCCGCGTCTTCCTGGGCAGCTGGTACGACACGGTCGCCGCCGTCCTCGGACTCGAAGCGACCGGACCTGCCCCTGCGCCGGACCCGATCGGAGTCCGCGAGGGTCTCGACTGGGTCATGACGCGCCTCACGGTGAAGAAGGCTCCCATCGTCCTGATCGTGGACGACCTCCACTGGACGGACCCGGAGTCCCTGAGCTGGCTCACCTCCTTCGCACCACGGGTCGACGACCTTCCCCTGCTGTTCGTCGCCACCTATCGGCCCGACGAACTGCCCCCCGAGGCCGGCGAGTTCCGGACACTCGTAGGAGACCACGGGAACCGCCCCCACAACCTGGCCCTGCTCACCCCGGAAGGCGTCGCGCAGATCGTCAGGAACGAGATCGGGGAGGCAGCCGGGGACCGGTTCTGCAAGGAATGCTGGTCGGCCACCGGCGGAAGCCCCTTCGAGGCGGTGGAACTGGCCATCGGACTCGCGGAGCGGAAACTGAGCGGCACCGACGACGACCTGCCCGCGATGCGTGAGCTGGCCGCCGCGATCAAGGGCCCAGGGCTGATCGAACGCCTGGAACGGCTCGGCACCACGACCGTGCGCTTCGCGCAGACCGCGGCCGTACTGGGTTCGCCGTTCTCGCCGGAGCTCGCCGCGGCCATCGCCGTGCTCGGTGACGAGGCCGTCGCCGAGGCGATCGGGAAGTTGCGCTCGGCGCGGATCCTGGCAGACGGGCACGGCCACGAGGGCGAGCTGGAGTTCGTGCACCCGCTGATCGCCACGACGATCTACCGGTCCATCCGCACGGGCTTCCGGACCGGTCTGCACAACACCGCGGCGCAGGCCGTCCTCGCCGCGGGTTACGGACCCACCAAGGCCGCCCGGCACCTGCTGGAGGTGCCCTGCGAAGACCGTCCCGAGACCGTCGCGTGTCTGCGCGAGGCCGCTCGCGAATACCTTCGCGCCGGAGCCACCGAGGCGGCGCGCCGCCTGCTGACCCGCGCGCTGCAGGAACCGCCCCTGCCCGAGGACCGTGCCGCGGTCCTTCACGAACTCGCGTGCGCCACCTTCCTGATCGAACCCACGGCCACGGTGCGGCATCTCCGTCAGGCGCTGGCCCAGCCGCACGTCGATCCCGATCTGCGCGCCTCCATCGTCTATCGGCTGACCACGGCCATGGCCCACACCGATCAGCTGGCCGAGGCCGTGCAGGTGGCCGCCGAGGAGGCGCGGCAGGCCACGAATCCACGCGTCAAACTCCGCATGCAGGCCGATCAGTTCGTCTGGAGCATGGTGCGGCCGGACGACCACGACTCGCCCACCCGCTCCCGGACGCTGGCGCGTCTGGCCGAGAAACTGCCCGGCCGCAGCCTGGAGGAACGTTACATTCTGGGACTGCGGGCCTGGGACGCGGCCATGCGCGGCGAACCGAGAGAGACCTCCCTCGCGTACGCCGACAAGGCCCTGGACGGCGGTATGAGCTGGACCGACGAGAACCGGGGGTTCGAGGTACCCCTGTCCGTCGCCCTGGTGTTCATGTACGGCGACCAGCCGCGGCGGGCCGAGGAGCTGTTCAGCAGAGGGATCGCCGAATGTGTGGCCAAGGGCTGGCACGGTTCCCACCTGGCGTTCGGCCAGACCATCGCCGGGTACGTCCGCTACCGCCGCGGCAGCCTGGCCGAAGCCGAGGACGCGGTACGGGAGGGGCTGCGGATCGCCGACAAGGTGGACGGGGTCGTGGCCGCCCAGTGGTTCGGCGTGAGCATTCTCATCAAGACCCTGCTGGCCCGCGGGCGCATCACCGAGGCGCGCGCATTCGCCGACGATCACCATTTCGGCGCGGCCCCGGTCAACGCCGTCATCTATCCCGACCCCCGCACCGTCTACGCCGAACTGCTCCTCGCCGAGGGGCGGCACGCCGAGGCGGCGCGGCTGTTGTCCTCGGTCGGGGAGTGGCTGGACGCGCGGGGCTGGCGGAACCCGGCCTGGTGTCCGTGGCAGCTGCGGCTCGCGACCGCGCTCGCCCCCACCGCGCCCGAGGAAGCGGTGGGTCATGCCGAGGAGGCCGTGCGCAGGGCCCGGGAGTTCGGTGCCGCGTCGGCCGTCGGGCAGGCCCTGCACACGCTCGCCGAGGTGAGCTGCGGGCCGGCGGCGGTGGACCTGTACGCGCAGGCCGTCGAACAGCTGGAGCAGTCGCCGGCCGCCTACGAACTGGCCCGCGCCCAGATCGGCCACGGCGCCGCGCTGTCCCTGAGCGGCCGGCTCCAGGAGGCTGCCGACCGGCTCTACCAGGGGCTGGAGGGAGCCGTCCACTGCGGGGCCGAGGCGCTCGCCGCCCGGGCCAGGGAGGAGCTGTCGGCGGCCGGGCTGCGGCCGTTGCCGTTGCGCTACGCACAGGTGGACACGCTCACCGCGCCGGAACTGCGGACGGCCGAACTGACCGTCCAGGGACACTCGGTGGGCGTGGTCGCCAAGGAGCTGCACCTCACCGAGCAGGGTGTGCGGCAGCTGCTGTCCAGCGTCTACCGCAAGCTCGGCACCGATGCCGCCGGCCTCGCCGGGTTCCTCGAGGCCCGGCACCGGCCGCGCTCCTGACGCGCGGGTCCCGGTCGGTTACACCGGCCTGGTGCGGCCCTCCCAGTACGGGTCCCGCAGCCGCCGCTTGTACAGCTTGCCGTTGGGGTCGCGGGGCATCTCGGCGATGAAGTCGACGGTCTTGGGGCACTTGTAGCCGGCGAGCTGTCCGGCGCAGTGGGCGAGGAGGTCGGCGGCGAGGTCCGGGCCGGGTTCGTGTCCGGGGGCGGGTTCGACGACGGCCTTGACCTCCTCGCCCCAGTCGTCGTGCGGGATGCCGAAGGCGGCGGCGTCGGCGACGGCGGGGTGGGAGAGGAGCACGGACTCGATCTCGGCGGGGTAGATGTTGACCCCGCCCGAGATGATCATGTCGATCTTGCGGTCGCGGAGGAACAGGTAGCCGTCCTCGTCGAGGTAGCCGAGGTCGCCGACGGTGAAGAAGTCGCCGATGCGGTTCTTCTGTGTCTTGGCCTCGTCCTTGTGGTAGGCGAAGCCGCCGGTGTTCATCTTCATGTAGACGGTGCCGAGTTCGCCGGGCGGGAGCCGGTTGCCGTCGTCGTCGAAGACCGCGAGTTCGCTGATGGGCCAGGCCTTGCCGACCGTGCCGGGTTTCTTCAGCCAGTCCTCGGCGGTGGCGAAGGCGCCGCCGCCCTCGCTTGCCGCGTAGTACTCCTCCACGCTGGGGCCCCACCAGTCGAGCATGGCCCGCTTGACGTGGTCCGGGCAGGGGGCGGCGCCGTGGATGGCGTGCCGCATGGAGGAGACGTCATGGCGTGCGCGCACCTCCTCGGGGAGGGCGAGCAGGCGGTGGAACTGGGTCGGGACCATATGGGTGTGGGTGCACTTGTGTGCGTCGATCAGGCGGAGCATCTCCTCGGGGATCCACTTGTCCATGAGGACCAGGCGGTGGCCGATGTGGAGGGACGCGCCCGCGAACTGGAGGACGGCCGTGTGGTAGAGCGGCGAGCAGACCAGGTGGACGTTGTCGCCGAAGGGGCGGATGCCGAAGATACCGAGGAAGCCGCCGAGGTACGCCTCCTCGGGGAGTTTGCCGGGCAGCGGGCGGCGGATTCCGCGGGGGCGGCCCGTCGTACCCGAGGTGTAGTTCATGACCCAGCCGAGTTCGCGGTCCGCGGGCGCCGACTCCGGCTGCCCGTCGAGGAGTTCGGCGTACGGGCGGAAGCCCTCGACCTCGCCGACCGCGTACCGGTGGGTGGCGGGGAGGCCGGCCTCGTCGGCGGCGTGGCGGGCCGGGCCGGCGAACCGTTCGTGGGCGAGGAGCACCTTGGCGCCGGAGTCGGCGACGATCCAGGCGATCTCCGGGCCGACGAAGTGGTGGTTGACCGGGACGAGGTAGAGGCCGGCCTGGGTGGCGGCGAGGTAGGCGGTGAAGAACTCGGGCCCGTTGGGCAGGACGACCGCGAAGGCGTCGCCGCGTTCCAGGCCCGCGGCCCGGAGTCCGTGGACGAGCTGGTTGACGGCCGCGTGCAGGCGGCCGGCGGTCCATTCCTCGCCGTCGGGTGCGACGAGCACCTTGCGGTCGGGATCGCTCGTGGCCTGGGCCCAGAATCCGGCGGGGGGCGTGCTGGTCACTTGCCGCTCCTTCCGGCGATGCGGTTGATGCGGTCGACGGCCTGTTCGAAGCCGCGAGTGAGGTCGTCGAAGACGGCCTGGACGCTGCGTTCGCTGGTCATACGGCCGACGATCTGGCCGACGGGGGTGCCGAGCAGGGGCTCGACCTCGTACTTCTGGATGCGGGTCAGTGCCTCGGCGACGAGCAGGCCCTGGAGGGGCATGGGGAGGGTGCCGGGGCCGTTCGCGTCGTCCCAGGCGTCGGTCCACTCGGTGCGCAGCTGGCGGGCCGGTTTGCCGGTCAGGGCGCGGGAGCGGACGGTGTCGCCGGAGCCGGCGGCGAGCAGTTTGCGGGTCACGGCGGTCGAGGAGAGGTCCGCCTCTGTGACGGTCAGCCACATGGAGCCCAGCCACACTCCCTGAGCGCCGAGGCTGAGCGCGGCGGCCACCTGCCGGCCGCTGCCGATCCCGCCCGCCGCCAGGACGGGCAGTGGCCCGACGGCGTCGACGACCTCCGGGGTGAGCACCATGGTGGCGATCTCGCCGGTGTGGCCGCCGGCCTCGTAGCCCTGGGCCACGACGATGTCGATGCCCGCGTCCTTGTGCTTGATCGCGTGCCGGGCGCTGCCGGCGAGCGCGGCGACGAGGATGTCCTGGTCGTGGGCGCGGTCGACGACGTCGGCGGGCGGGGAGCCGAGGGCGTTGGCGAGCAGCCGGATCGGGTAGTCGAAGGCGACGTCGAGCTGGGTGCGGGCGACCTGTTCCATCCACCCGGTGATGCGCCAGCCGGACGCCTCGCCGTCGGCCAGCTCGGGCACGCCGTACTTGGCGAGGGTGTCCCTGACGAACTGCCGGTGCCCCTCCGGGATCATCGCCTCGACGTCGGCCTCGGTGACGCCCTCCACCTTCTTGGCCGGCATCACGACATCGAGCCCGTAGGGCTTCCCGTCGACATGCTCCTCGATCCAGTCGAGGTCGCGCCTGAGGTCGTCGGGGGCGGTGTAGCGGACCGCGCCGAGCACTCCGAATCCGCCGGCCCGGCTGATGGCCGCGGCCACGGCGGGAAACGGCGTGAAGCCGAAGACGGCGTGCTCGACTCCCAGGGTCTTGCTCAGCTCCGTCTGCATGGGCGCAGGATGCCGCAGTCGTGCGGCCGACGGAAGAGGTTTTCTGATGCTCCGTCAGATTCGCTGTGAGATTCCCTGTGAGATCCCCTGTCGGAGTCTCCGTCGGATTCCTTCGGCGCCCAGCGGGATTCTCACGGTCGACGGGGTTCCGAACGCGCCGCTCGGTCAGGCCTGTTCCAGGACCGCCATCGCCGCGTTGTGCCCCGGTACCCCGCTCACCCCTCCCCCGCGTACCGCGCCCGCCCCGCACAGCAGGACGTTGGCATGCCGGGTCTCCACGCCCCAGCGGCCGGTGCCGTCCTGGGCGTAGGGCCAGGAGAGGTCGCGGTGGAAGATGTTGCCGCCGGGGAGACGCAGGTCGCGTTCGAGGTCGAGGGGGGTCTTCGCCTCGATGCAGGGGCGTCCGTCGGCGTCGAGGGCCAGGCAGTCGGCGATCGGCTCGGCGAGGTGGGCGTCGAGCTGGGCGAGGGTGGACTTGAGGAGTTCGTCGCGTACGGCGTCGTTGTCGGCGGCGAAGAGCCGGGCCGGGGTGTGCAGGCCGAAGAGGGTCAGCGTCTGGTAGCCGCGTTCGGCAAGGTCACGGCCGAGGATCGTGGGGTCGGTCAGGGAGTGGCAGTAGATCTCGGAGGGCGGGGCCGCGGGCAGCCGGCCGGCCGCAGCCTGGGCGTGGGCGGTGGCCAGTTGCCCGTAGCCCTCGGCGATGTGGAAGGTGCCGGAGAACGCCTCGCGCGGGTCGACGGCGGTGTCGCGCAGCCTGGGCAGCCGCTTGAGCAGCATGTTCACCTTGAGCTGGGCACCCTCGGCGGGCTCCGGGGCCGGATCGCCGGTGAGCGCGGCGAGTTCCTGCGGGGAGGCGCCCACCAGGACGTGCCGGGCGGCGGCGACGCCCTCCCCGTCCGCGGTGCGGTAGGCGACCTCGGCGGTCCGGCCGTCCGTCTCGATCCGTACCACCTCGTGCCCGGTGGCGAGCACCGCGCCCGCCGAGCGCGCGGCGGCGGCCAGCGCGTCGGTGAGGGCGCCCATGCCGCCGACCGGTACGTCCCAGGCGCCGGTGCCGCCGCCGATGACGTGGTAGAGGAAACAGCGGTTCTGGCGCAGCGAGGTGTCGTGGGCGTCGGCGAAGGTGCCGATCAGCGCGTCCGTGAGGACGACCCCGCGCACCAGGTCGTCCGTGAAGTTCTCCTCGATCGCGACCCCGATCGGCTCCTCGAACAGCGCCCGCCAGGCCGCCTCGTCGTCGATCCGGCGGCGGAGTTCCTCGCGCGAGGGCAGCGGGTCGGTGAGCGTCGGGAAGACGCGTTCGGCGACCCGGCCGGTCGTACCGTAGAACCGTTGCCAGGCCTGGTACTCCGCCTTGCCCCCGGTCAGCCGTTCGAACGCCTCGCGAATCCGCCGCTCGCCGCCGCCGACCAGCAGCCCGGTGGGCCGGCCGTCGCGTTCCACGGGTGTGTACGAGGAGATGGTGCGGCCGCGGACGCGGAAGTCCAGGCCGAGGTCGCGGACGATCTTCCTGGGCAGCAGGCTGACCAGGTAGGAGTAACGGGACAGCCGCGCGTCGACGCCGGCGAAGGGGCGGGTGGAGACCGCGGCGCCGCCGGTGCGGCCCAGCCGCTCCAGCACCAGCACGGTGCGGCCGGCCCGGGCCAGGTAGGCCGCCGCGACGAGGCCGTTGTGGCCGCCGCCGACGATGATGGCGTCGTAGGTGCGGGAGGGTTCCGTGGCAGCGGGCATAGCTCTTCGTAACACATGATGATCTAGGGAAGTAAGAGGCGTGCCGGTTCGCTGCGCGAGGAGGCCCGTTTCCATGTGCGGGTCGTGTGGGGCTGGTCGCGCCCACGCGGCGGAGCCGCATATGTGTCACAGCCCCGCGCCCCTACGGGGCGCTGCCCCTCACGGGGCGCTTCACAGGCGGCCTCCTGATGCGCGCTGTTGGCGGAGGACCGCCACCCTCCGGTACAGCTCCACCGCTTCCGCGCCCCGCCCCAACTGCTCCAGGCAGTGTGCCTCGTCGTTGCGGCTGGCCAGGGTGTCCGGGTGGTCGGAGCCGAGGACCCGTTCCCGCGCGGCGGCGACGCGTCCGTACTCGGTCAGTGCGTCCGACCAGCGGCCCAGCCAGCCGAGGCTCACCGCGACCTCGCGGCGGCTGACCAGGGTGTCGAGGTGGTCCGGACCCAGGACCCGGTCGCGGATCGCGCACACGTCGCGGGACTCCGCCAGGGCCTCCTCCCAGCGGCCGAGGCGGCCGAGGTTGACGCCGAGGCCGTGGCGGGCGCGCAGGGTCTCGGGGTGGGCGGGGCCCTGGACGCGGGTGCGGTCGTCGATCAGGGCGCGGTAGAGGGTGAGCGCGTCGGCGCTGCGGCCCAGGCGGCCGAGGCTGATGCCGACCTCGTAGCGGGCGGCGAGGGTGTCGGGGTGGTCGGCGCCGAGGGCACGGCCGCGGGCCTCGGCGACCTCGCGATAGGTCTGCAGGGCCTCCTCCCAGCGGCCCAACTGGCCTAACGCATAGGCGACTTCGTAGCGGGTGACCAGGGTGTCGGGGTGCTGCGGTCCGAGCACCCGGGCGCGGGCCGCGGCCACGTCGTGGGCCATGCGGTACGAGTCCTCCAGGCGGCCCAGCCTGCTGAGGTTGAAGGCGAGGTTGTGGCGGCAGCGCAGGGTGTCCGGATGGTCGGGGCCGGTCAGCCGCTGCCGGGCGGCGAGGACGGCCGTGTACACCTGGTGGGCGTCGAAGTGGCGGCCCAACTGGCCCAGCACGTAGGCCGTTTCCTGACGGGTGGCGAGGGTGTCGGGATGGTCGGCGCCCAGGGTGCGCTCCCGGGCGGTGGCGACCTCGGTGTACTCGCGCAGCGCGTCGGCGGCGCGGCCGGTGCGGCTGAGGGTGAAGGCGATCTCGTAGCGGCTGGCGAGGGTGTCGGGGTGGTCGGGGCCGAGGAGGTGGGCACGTTCGGCGGCGACGGCGCGGTGCACCTCGCCGGCCTCGGCCCAGCGGCCGAGCCGTCCCAGGCTGAGCCCGGCGTTGTGCCGGCCGGCGAGGGCGGCGAGGGTCTCCGGAGAGGGGGCGGTGACCGCCGGGAGCGGTTCCGCGACGCCGGTGGCCGGGCGGGCGGTCCACTCGCCGGTGAGTCCGGCGCCGGGGTCGGGCGGGGTGGTGCCCAGGGCGGCGCCGGTCGCCTTGTGGCCGGTGGTCATGCCCCGGGTCCAGGACGGCAGCCGGGGCTCGCGGGCGGCCGGCTCCGGGGGCCGGAGCCCGGGCTGCCCGGTGACGACGGTGGGGACGTACGTGGGGGTCGTCCGCCCGGAGGTGATCCGGCGGCCCAGCTCCCTGGCGTCGTACGGTCGTTGCTCGGGCCGTTTGGCCAGCAGGTCGAGGACGACCTTCTCGAACCAGCCGGGCAGTTCGGGTCGGTGGCTGCGCGGCGGGGCGGGCGGGGTGTCGCGGTGGCCGACGAGGATCGCCCAGGCGTCGTCGAGGTCGAACGGCGGTGCCCCGGTGGCGATCTCGTAGAGGACGCAGCCCAGCGAGTACAGGTCGCTGCGCTGGTCGACCTCGGTGCCGCCGATCTGCTCCGGGGACATGTAGTGCGGGGTGCCCATGGCGATGCCGGTGCCGGTCAGCCGGGAGGTGAAGCCGATGTCGTGGCCGAGGCGGGCGATGCCGAAGTCGCAGATCTTCACCGTGCCGTCGGTGAGCCGCATGATGTTCGCCGGTTTCAGGTCCCGGTGCACGATGCCCTGCTGGTGGGTGTAGGCGAGGGCGGCGGCGACCTGCTCGGCGATGTCGACGACGTCGCCGACGGGCAGCGGGTGGTGCTTGTCGTCCTCCATGAGCTGGCTGAGGTTGCGGCCGTTCAGCAGCTCCATCACCAGGTAGAGGATGCCGTCGTACTCGCCGAAGTCGTGGACGACGGTGACCCCGCGGTGGGAGAGGGCGGCGGCCACTCTCGCCTCACGGCGGAACCGTTCGCGCAGGACGCGGGTGAACGCCTGGTCGTGGTGCGGGCCCAGTGGTTTGAGGCACTTCACGGCGACCTGCCGGCCGAGTGACTCGTCGCGGGCCCGCCACACCTCGCCCATCCCGCCCCGCCCGATCAGGTCGAGCAGCCGGTACCGCCCCTGGACCAGCCTGCTGTCAGCCATCGCGCGCCGTCGCCCCCCCGTCGCGGTCCGTGACACCCCCCTGCTCGCCCAGTATGGCTGTCTATCGCCCGACTTTGTACGGTGCGGGGCGTGCGTCCGGGCCGAGCCTCGCGATGGCGTCCAGGATGTGTTTCGGCGGGAGTTGCCAGCGCAGACGTGCGGGAACACAGCGCAGCAGGGTGCCGGTGGCGCGCAGTCGGCGGGTGACGACGGCGGGCTCCGGGCCCGGCCTGCCGTACAGCGTGTGGGCGTACGGCGGCAGAGAGGCGTACGCGAGGTGGGCCACGCGCCGCCACAGCACCTCGCGCGCCGGTACCAGGAGGGGGTGCGTCGACGGCCGGAGCAGGAACTCGTCCACCGCGCGTGCGTCGGCCCCGAGGGCGAGCACGGGCCGTACCGACTCGAAGTAGGCGGCCAGCGCAGCCCGGTCGCCGGGTACGGCGTCGGTGTCGAGGCCCACCAGCCGGGCGCGGGCGCGCTGTTCGGCGAAGTACCGGTCGGCCTGGGCGTCGGTGAGGGGGATGCCGGAGCGGCGGGCGACGTGCAGGTAGGAGTCGATCTCGGCGCAGTGCACCCACAGCAGCAGGTCGGGTTCGTCCACGCCGTACCGTTCGCCGGTGTCGGGGTCGGTGGCGCCCAGCATGCTGTGGATCTTCCGTACCCTGGCCCCGGCCCGCTCGGCGTCCTCGGTGGTGCCGTAGATGGTGGTCCGCACGTAGTTCGCGGTCCGCATCAGGCGGCCCCAGGCGTCGCTGCGGAAGTCCGAGTTCTCCATGACGCCGCGCACGGCGCGCGGGTGCAGCGCCTGGAGGTAGAGCGCCCGGATGCCGGCGATCCACATGATGGGGTCGCCGTGCAGGTGCCAGGTCACGGAGTCGGGGGTGAAGAGCCCGGCGTCACCGTCCATACCGGCAGGCTAACGCCGTACCCGTGGCATCCCCAGTCCGATCCACGAGATGATCTCCCGCTGGATCTCGTTGTTGCCGCCGCCGAAGGTGAAGATGACCGCCGAGCGGTAGCCGCGTTCCAGGTCGCCGTGGAGGACCGCGCCCGCCGAGCCCTCCTTGAGCGGCCCGGCCGCGCCGGCGACCTCCATCAGCCAGGCGTAGGCGTCGCGGCGGGCCTCGGAGCCGTAGACCTTGACGGCGGAGGCGTCCTGCGGGGTGAGGGTGCCCTCCTGGACGGCGCTCACCATCTGCCAGTTCAGGAGTTTCATGGCGTCGAGGCGGGTGTGGGTCCGGGCGAGGTTGCGTCGTACCCAGGGCAGGTCGACGACCCGGCGGCCGTCGGCGAGCTTGGTCTCCATGGCCCAGCGCTGCACGTCGTGCAGGGCGCGGATGGCCATGGTGCCGTGGGCGGCGAGGGTGACGCGCTCGTGGTTGAGCTGGTTGGTGATCAGCCGCCAGCCGCGGTTCTCCTCGCCGACCCGGCGGGCGACGGGGACGCGGATGTTCTCGTAGTAGCTGGCCGTGGTGTCGTGCGAGGCGAGGGTGTTGATGACGGTGCAGGAGTAGCCGGGGTCGGTGGTCGGCACCAGGAGCATGGTGATGCCCTTGTGCGGCGGGGCCTCGGGGTCGGTGCGGGTGGCGAGCCAGACCCAGTCGGCGGTGTCGCCGTTCGTCGTCCAGATCTTCTGGCCGTTGACGACGTACTCGTCGCCGTCGCGGACGGCCCGGGTCTTCAGGGCGGCGAGGTCGGTGCCGGCGTCGGGCTCGCTGTAGCCGATGGCGAAGTCGATCTCGCCGGAGAGGATGCGGGGCAGGAAGTACGACCTCTGCTCGTCGGTGCCGTACTGCATGATCGTCGGGCCGACGGTGTTCAGCGCCATGAGCGGGAGCGGTACGCCGGCCTGGGCGGCCTCGTCGAAGAAGATGAACTGTTCCATCGCGGTCAGGCCGCGGCCGCCGTACTCCTTCGGCCAGCCCACGCCGAGCCAGCCGTCGGTGCCCAGCCGGCGGACGGTCTCCCGGTAGAAGCGTTTCTGCGCGACCGGGTCGGCGTAGCGGGCGTACGCGTTCTCCGGCACCAGGCCGGCGAAGTAGGCGCGCAGTTCGGTGCGCAGCCGCTGCTGCTCGGGCGTGTGGTCGAGGTGCATGGCGCCTCCAGGCTCCCCAAGGGCGGTCCTGACGGCGCACACCGTAGAACGTGTTCCAGAAATAGGGAATGGCGGCGGCCCCTCGCGACCGGGGTCAGGACTGGCCGGGCGCCAGCGGACTGCCGTGCAGGGAGCCGAGCACCTCGGGGCCCAGGACCTTCAGCAGCGGCTCGGTGAAGACGCCGTCCACCAGGACGAACGCCATCCGGGCCGCCGTGTCCGTGCGGTTCTCCCAGCGGTGGTCGGTGCCGCGCTGGATCACCACGTCCCCGGCGCGCAGCACCCGCTCGGAGTCGTCGAGGACGAGGACGACCTCGCCGGCCAGGACGATGCCGTAGTCCACGGTCTGGGTCCGGTGCGTCGGGGAGACACAGCCCGGCGGGAACTCGTTGACGCGGATCTTGGTGCCGCCGGGGGCCGGCGGCACGGTCAGGTCGCGCTCCGTGGGCTCGGGCTCGTCGGCCGCGACGGGTGCCGGGACCGAGTCGGTGTTCCACATCTCGTAGAAGGCGGCGCCGTCGGGCGCGGTCCGGATGACGGGCGGCTCACCGTCGGAGAGGAACACGGAGGTGCCCGTCTCGTCGTGACCGGTGACGATCCGGCGGGGCGGCTGGCTCATGGAAGTGCTCCTCTTGTGGCACACGGGAGGCTTGCGGAGACCGGGGCGGTACTCAGGTCACGCTAGGCAGCCCGGCGGTGCGGCGGAAACGCGTATCGGCGATGCCAGCCATCGGGTCAGCGGTTCGCGCCGGCCCGGCCCGCCTCGGTGCGGATCTCCTTCGGTGCCAGGGCGAGCACGGTGACCGCGACCGCCAGTAGCACCGCGGCGAACTGGGCCGGCCGGATTCCGATGGTGGCCGCGAGCGGGCCCGCGAGCAGCGCCCCGAACGGTGTGGCCACCACCGAGCCGAGCATGTCGTACGAGCCGACCCGGGCGAGCCGGTCCGCCGGGATGGTCCGGGCCATGGCCACGTTCCACTGGACCATCATCAGTTCCACCAGCACTCCGGTCCCGAACGAGAACGCACAGATCAGCCAGAGCGGCAGGAGCAGCGCCAGGGCCAGCGTGGGGGCGGCGACCGCCGCTCCGCACAGCGCGACGAACAGCATCGGCCGCCGGGTGGTGAAGCGGGTCGCGGCGCAGGCTCCGACGACCAGTCCGAGCGACTCGGCGACCAGGATCTCGCCCCAGGCCGCCGGGCCGCCCAGGCTGTCCCGGGCGACCACGGGACCGAGCACGCCGTACCCCCACGAGCAGGCCATGAAGACGAGCGAGTACTGCAGGACGATGACCCACAGCCAGGTGTGGGAGCGGAACTCCTGCCAGCCCTCGCGCACTTCGCCGAACAGGTCGGAAGCGGGGCGGGCGGCTTTCGGGGCGGTGCGGATCAGGAGGTTGGGGGCGGTCGCGGCGAGCATCGCGGCCGCGTCCGCGGCCAGCGCCCAGCCGGGGCCGAAGGAGGCCACGGCCGCCCCGGCGAACGCGCCGCCGCCGACGCTCGCCCCGTTCGTCACCAGCCGGCTGATCGCGTTTGCCCGCTGGAGCTCCGCGTCCGGCACGAGGCGGGGAAGGAGCGCCGTCGAGGCCGGGAGGAACATCGCCAGGGCCGCCCCGGTGCCGGCCTCCAGCAGCATGATCTGCTCCATCCGGGGGTGCCCCGTCAGCAGCAGGAACGCGAGGGTGCCCTCGCAGCACGCGGTGAGCAGGCAGGCCGCGGCGATGACGTACTGGGCGCCGAACCGGTCCGCGAGCACTCCGCTGACCGGCATGAGCAGCAGCGCCGGGGCGACCTGGGCGGCCAGCACGTGCGACAGGTCGGCGACGGAACCGGTGAGGCCGAGGACGGCGAAGGAGACGGCGACCGTCGAGACGGCCGTCGCGGCCGGGGCGAGCAGCCGGTCGAGGAGCAGCAGACGGAAGCCGTGCAGGTGCAACACGCCCCGTGGTGCGGCCAGTTGGACGGACATGGCGATGTGGATCCCCAGGCCCTCAGGTGCCGGCCGGCGGGAAGGCCACGGCGCGGACCGGGGCTCCGGTGGCACCGCGCAGCGGGACGGGGAAGCCTGCGAACCAGAAGCGGCGGCCCGCGACGCTGCCGAGGTTCGCCAGGTTCTCGTAGATCAGGATCCCGGCGGCGACGAACGTCGTGTGCGCCGGGGAGACCGAGTCGTCCGGGTCGTCGGGGCTGGGCTGGTCCACCCCCAGGGCCTTCACCCGGTGCCCGGCGACCCAGCGGCAGGCGTCCTCGTCCAGGCCCCGGTAGTCGGTGAGATACGCGTCGGTGCCGCCCAGCCGGTCCTGTACGCCTGTACGGAGCAGCAGGACGTCGCCGGGCAGCAGGGGCAGGCCGCTCACGGCCAGGGCAGCCGCCAGCCGGGGCCGGGTGACCGGGCCGGTGTCCGCGGCGAGGTCCAGGCAGATCCCCGCGCCGCAGAACGCAGTCAGCGGCAGCGCGTCGATTCCGGCGGCGCCGGCGGCCGGGTCGATGTGGTTCGGGGCGTCGACATGGGTGCCGGCGTGGTCGCTGAAGGTCACCCCGTACGACGCGTACGACGTGCCGTCCGGGAGCCGGGTCTGCGCGTGGGTCTGGTGCGGCCGGATCCGGGTCGGCACCAGGCCCGGGTAGACCGGCATCCCGTCGTGGAACTCCTGGGTGAGGTCCACCGGTCGGGTCAGGTCGGGCCGCACGGTCGCGGGGTCGGGTGCGGGTGCTGTCATCGGTGGGGCTCCGGTTCCAGGGACGCGGCCGCGTCGGCGTAGGAGGCGCGTGCCGTCGGCAGCCACTCGGGCAGGAAACGCCGGGCGTACAGCACCTCCCCCGCGGCCTTCTCCAGCTCCAGCAGCGGCAGCCAGGCCGTCCAGCCGGCCGGCAGACCGCCGCTCGCCACGGCGTACGCGTCCGTCAGGTCCGCCAGGGCACGGTCGTAGCCGGCGCGGGCGGCCGGCGGGTCGCCGTGCTCGGCCCGCCGCCACAGATGCGCCAGCAGGACCGAGCGGCGCAGCGACGCCAGGTCCCGCAGCGGGGTGTCCGGCCGGCTCCGCTCGTGCGGCCGCTCCGTCGGGTCGCCCTCCAGGTCGGCCATGTGCACCCGGCCGTCGGCGACGAGGAACTGGCCGAGGTGGACGTCGCCGTGCACGTCCTGCGCCGTCAGGTCCGCGGTGAACAGGGGCAGTTCGGGTACCGGCAGGTCACCGCGGCAGGCCGCCCGCGCGGCCGCGATCCGGGCCGTGATCCGGGCCAGGCGGGTGGCGGAGCCGAGCCGGCCGCGCGGTAAGGGGGCCAGGGCGGTGTGCAGTTCGGCGAGGACGGTGCCGAAGGACCGGCACAGGGCGCGTAGTTCGTCCTCCGCGTGCAGCGGGTCGAGGTGCTCCAGGAGTGTCCAGCCGTCCGTGGTGCCGGGGAGGTAGGCGGTGACCACGGCCAGGGTGGTGGGCGGTCCGTCCGCATGCCAGGTGAGCGCGCCGGCCGCGGCGGGGGTGACCCGGCAGTCGGCGCGGGTGAGCCGTGTCAGGAGTTGCTGCTCGCGTGTCGTGCCGAGGGCGGGTTCGGCGTACCACTTCACGGCGTACCGCTCGTCGACGATGTCGAGGGTGTTGGTGTGCCCGGCGGAGAGGCGGCGGCTGCCGGTGACCGGCGGCAACGGCAGGTCCGGCGCGTACAGGGTGGCCGTGCCGCGGTCGCAGCGGACCTCCGTGCCGTGCCGCAGGGCGGTGAGGAGCGCGAGCGCGCCCGTTCCGGCCGGGGCGGCGGCGAGGTCCAGGCGCAGATGGCCGGGGTCGGCGGCCCGGTACAGGGGCAGCGCCGCCGCGCCGAGGTGGAGGACGTCCACCGGCGCGTCCGCGCTCACGGCAGGCTCCGGCCCGGGCTCGCGGCGTGCTCGCCCCATTCGGGGTCGAGCGGGAGGTCGCGGACCTTCCGGCCGACGAACAGGTAGTAGAACAGCGGTTCCCCGTCGATCGAGTAGCGGTGCCGGTAGCGCTCCATCCGGTGGACGCGCAGCGCGCCGCTCCCCGTGATGCCGGACACCAGCCGGGCGAAGCCGGTCCGGTCGTCGTCGGCGACGAAGGTGTCCTTCACGGTGAACACGACCCAGGCGCCGTCGGCGACGACGTTGTAGGCGTTGACGAACGCGGCCACCGGGATGTCGCCGAAGCCGAGTGCCGAGACGCACACCAACGCGTCCAGGCCCCACTGGTCGAGCTGTTTCAGCAGATCCTCGCCGGGTTCGGTCATGTCGGCGACGTAGTAGGCGTCGTAGGCGTGCGGGCGGTCGCGTACGCAGGCGTCGCGGGCCGCCTCGCTGATGTCCAGGCCGACGACCCGGGCGGCCGCCAGCAGTTCGCCGACCATGCCGTTGCCGGCGCCGAGGTCGAGCACGCGCAGCGCGTGGATGTCGGCGCCGTGGTCGCGCAGTTCCGACAGCAGTGCGTCGCGGGCCGTCTGCGGGGAGGCGCAGCGCAGCCGCTCGTGGAACAGCTGCTCGTACAGGCCGGGGCGGCGGAAGATCTCGGTGTAGTCGTGGGCGCGGATACTGGTCCGCTCGCCGTTCTCCAGGAGGTCGAACGTCCACTGTTCCGCCCGCACGGTCTCGGGTTCGACGGGCGGGAAGCTGATCGCGTGTCTGGGGGCGGTGGACTCGGTCGTTCCGTGCACGGGGGCTCCTGGACGGGAGGGGTGGGGGGCGTCTCGGGGTCAGCCGGGGTAGCCGTTGGTGATGGGCATGCGCCGGTCGCGGCCGAACGCGCGGGGGCTGATGCGCAGGCCGGGCGGGGTCTGGTGGCGCTTGAACTCCTTCTCGGCGACGAGCCGCAGGGTCAGGTCGACGTCCTCGGCGCGGGCGCCGGTGCGGGCGAGGATCTGCTCGCGGGAGGCGTTCTCCTCCACCGCGAGTTCGAGGATGCGGTCGAGGACGTCGAACTTCGGCAGGGTGTCCTCGTCGCGCTGGTCGAAGTCGGTCTCCGCGCTCGCCGGGCGCTCCACGATGCCGCGCGGCACCGGGTCGGTGGCACCGGTGCCGCCCCGGTGTCCGACGAGGGCGTACACCAGCCACTTCGGTACGTCGTCGATGACCGCAAGGCCGCCGGCCGTGTCGCCGTAGAGGGTGGAGTAGCCGACGCTGGTCTCGGTCTTGTTGTTGGTGGTCAGCACCAGCCAGCCGAACTTGTTCTGCATGGCCATCAGCAGGGTGCCGCGGATCCGGGCCTGGAGGTGCTGTTCGGCGACGTCCGGGCCACGGTCGGCGAAGGTGGACGCGAGCATCGCCTCGTAGGCCTGGAAGGCGGGCTCGATGGAGATCTCGTGGCTGCGCACGCCCAGGTTGTCGGCGAGGCGGCGGGCGTCGGCCCTGGTCCCGGCGGAGTTGTAGCGGGACGGCATCAGCAGCGCCTCGACGTTGCCGGCGCCGAGCGCGTCGACCGCGAGGAGGAGGACGAGCGCGGAGTCGATGCCGCCGGAGACGCCGAGGCAGACCTTCTCGAAGCCGTTCTTGCGCACGTAGTCGCGGACGCCGAGCACCAACGCGGCGTACACCTCCGGCAGTTCGTCCAGGACGGGAACGACGGACGGTGCCGGGCGCGTGGGCGGCGGCGTGCCGGCGGCCGGCCGGGACAGGGTCGGGCGGCTCACGGTCGTACGGCTCTCGGTGGTCGTACGGCTCTCGGGCGGGCCGGAGGAGCGGGGGTTGAGCAGCCGTGCGGCGCGCACCGTCTCGACGTCGAGGTCGACGTGCAGCAGGGCCTCCTCGAACTGCGGTGCCCTGGCGAGGACTTCGCCGTGGTGGTCGAGGACGACGGAGTGGCCGTCGAAGACGAGGTCGTCCTGGCCGCCGACGAGGTTGCAGAAGGCGACGGCGGCGCGCCGGTCCCGGGCGCGCTGGGCGAGCATCCGCTCGCGCTCGCGGCCCTTGCCCCGGTGGTAGGGGGACGCGGAGGCGTTGAGGACGAGGTCCACGGCGGGTGCCAGGCCGGCCGGGGGCGGTCCGTCCGCCCAGATGTCCTCGCAGACGGAGAGCGCGAGGCGGGTGCCGCCGTAGTCGAGCAGTCCGGGTTCGGCTCCGGCGGTGAAGTAGCGCCGTTCGTCGAAGACGGCGTAGTTGGGCAGCTTCTGTTTGCGGTACACCGCCCGGACCGCGCCGTCGGCCACCACGGCGAGGGAGTTGTGGACGGCGCCGTCCCACTCGGGGAAGCCGACGAGCGCGACGATCCCGGCGGTGCCGCGGGCGAACTCGTCGAGGGCGGCCCGGCAGTCGCGCAGGAAGTGTGCCTTGAGGAGGAGGTCCTCGGGCGGGTAGCCGCAGATGGACAGCTCCGGGGTGAGCACGAGTTCCGCGCCCTCGTCGCGCGCCCGGTCGGTCCAGCGGCGCAGCGCGGCGAGGTTACCGTCCAAGTCGCCCACGTGAAGGTTGAGTTGGGCGAGGGCGAGGCGGAGTGGGGCGGGCGGTCTCATCGTCGGACCCCGGTCAGCGAGTCGGCGAGGTCGGCGATCAGGGTGCCGCCGGTCTCGCGGCCCGGGGCGCGGCGGATGTTCTCGCGGACCTCCGCGAGGCGCCGGCGGCGGCCGTCGTCGGCGAGCAGTTCCTCGATGGTGGCGACCATGGCGTCGGGGTCGAAGCCGTAGGTGTCCATGCGGACGCCGAAGCCGAGGTCGGCGACGCGCTGGGCGTTGTCGTACTGGTCCCAGAAGAGCGGGAGGACGATCATCGGCAGGCCCGCGGCGACGCCCTCGCCCAGGGTGTTGCTGCCGCCGTGGGTGATGAGGAGGTCGCACTCGGGCAGGACGCTGGGCTGCGGGAGGAACGGCTCGCCGTACATGTTCGGGCCGAGGGTGACCTCGTGGTGGCACGGGCCCATGGAGACGATGGTGCGGTGGCCGGTGCGGGCGACGACGTCCACCAGGTGCTGGAGGAGCCGGGTGTCGAGGGAGCCGAGGGAACCGAGGGAGAGATAGAGGACGGGGCCGGTACCGGGCAGGTGGTCGGCCACCTTGAACGTGCGCTCGCCGGTGCGGACCACGGTGTCGAGGCGGTGCCGGCGGCGGGTGAATTCGGCCGGGCGCGGGTAGTCGAGGGCACTCGGGTAGGTGTAGAGGTTGAGCCAGGGCGAGTCGTAGGAGAATCGCAGCGGTTCCAGCGGCGGGGCGCCCTGGGCCGTGCAGTAGGCGTCGAACTCGGCGTGCAGGCCGGTGTGCAGGGCCGCGTACTCGGCGCGGAAGGCGTCCCAGCCGGAGCGGTCGCCGAGCGGGTAGCCGGAGAAGGCGGGCGGCAGGTCCGGGTCTGCCAGCTCCAGCGGGTTCGCGGAGATCGACCGTACCCAGGGGATGCCGGACGCGGCGACCGAGGGGTCCGCGCCGACGTTGTCCACCACGATCAGGTCGGGCCGGACCTCGTCGATGATGGCGCGCAGCCGGGGGTGGGCGTACTCGGCGGCCCGCGCCAGTTCGGCCCACTGCGGCCGGATCACCGTGCGGAGCTGTTCCAGGGTGGAGCCCCGGAAGTGCACGGCGTTCTCCCGCACCCAGGCGGCCCACATGGCGGGGCCGCCCGCGGCCGGGTCGGCGGGCGGGGGCGAGGCGTCGTACACCTCCTCGTCGAAGCCGTGCGCGACGGCGACCCCGCGGAAGCTGCCGTCCATCGCGAACACGGGCCGCCCGCCGCGCTCGCGGACCACCTCGGCCATCGCCCGCAGCGCGTTGTACGGCCCCCACGCGGCGGCGCCGGGCACGAAGAGGACGCGGGCGGTCTCAGGCACGGGCCGGCCCCCGTCCGGTCGGCACCGACGCCGCGTTGCCCGCGGTGTCGGGCGACTCCGTGCCGTACAGGGCCGGTTCTCTGTCGTAGCGCGCTGGTTCTCCGGCGGGCACGGTCACCGTGCCGCGGTCGAACCCGTTGCGGTGCGAGCTCATCGGCCGCCTCTCGGTCCGGGACCCGGGCCCGGAAGCGTGCCGCGGCCCTCGCTGATACCGGTCGACACCGTACGGCCGCGCCCCGGGGACATTCCCAGATCCCCGAACGAAGACCTGTCGGGCGTCGGGGCGCCGCTCCTACCTTCTTGTCCCACGCGATCCGGACGTGCCCGGCCACCGACGAGAGGGAGCCCTGCCCGTCATGACCCAGCAATCCCCCGAGACGATCCACGCGCTCGCCTACGGCGCCTACCCCGCGCGCTGTCTGCAGGTCGCCTCCGAGATCGGTGTCGCCGACCGCATCGACGACGAACCGGTCCCCGTCGACAAGCTCGCGGCGGCCTGCGGGGCCGCTCCCGGAGCGCTCGACCGGGTCCTGCGCCTGCTCACCTCGTTCGGTGTCTTCGAGGAGCGGGACGGCGGCTACGCGCACACGGACGCGTCCCGCGTCCTGCGCGACGACCACCCGATGAGCGCGCGCCCGCTGCTCCGCCTGATGGGGCTGCCGATGCACCTGGACAGCCTCACGCTGCTCCAGCACACCGTCATGACCGGGGAGCCGGCCATCGAGGTGCTCCACTCCGAGGGGGTCTGGACCTATCTGCAGGAACATCCCGACGAAGCCGAGATCTTCAACCACGCCATGACCTCCAAGGCGGCGGCCGACGTCCCGGCGGTCGTCGGCGCCTACGACTTCACGCCGTTCGGCGTCATCGCCGACATCGGCGGCGGCCGGGGCCACCTGCTGCGCGGCATCCTGGACGCCGCCCCCGACGCCGAGGGTGTCCTGTTCGACCAGCCGAGCGTCATCGAGGCCCTGGCCTTCCCCGACCACCCGCGCCTCGCGCTGCGCGCCGGGGACTTCTTCGACGCGGTGCCCGCCGCCGACGCCTACGTCCTGATGCACGTCCTGCACAACTGGGACGACGAACGGACCGCGCGGATCCTCGCCACGATCCGGAAGTCGGCCGCCCCCGGAGCCACCCTGCTCGTCATCGAGAACGTCCTGCCCGACGAGCGGCCGACCCCGGCGGCGCTCACGATGGACGTCATCATGCTCGCCCTCACCCGCGGCCGTGAACGCACGGAGGGCGAGCTGTCCGCGCTTCTCGACGCCGCCGGTTTCCGGTCCACCGGCATGACGGAGACCTCCGGCACGATGCGCATCGCCGAGGCGAAGGCGGTCTGACACGCGAGAAGCCGACACTGCGGCGCCACCCCGATCGTCGGGAGCCCGGCCGGGGTGGCGCCGCACTGTTGTGCTCTTCGATGCTGGTCTCCGCCTCTGCTGAACGCCCTCCGCTACGCGGCGGGGCCCAGGATCACGGGCAGTTCGGCGAGGTCGTTGCCGATGAAGGAGTGCTGGGGCTCCAGGTCGTCGGGGGCGATGGAGAGGGCCAGCCGGGGGAAGCGGGCGAACAGGGCCGGAAGGGCGATCTCGGCTTCGAGCCTGCCGAGCGGGGCGCCGACGCAGTAGTGGATGCCGTGGCCGAAGGCCAGGTGCTGCTTGTCGGCGCGGTCGATGTGGAAGGCGGCCGGGTCGTCGTGGAGGCCCGGGTCGCGGCCGTGGGCGCCGAAGGCGATGAGGATGGCGTCTCCGGCCCGCACGGTGACCCCCTCGCCGAGGTCGATGTCCTCGGTGGCGAACCGCATCGGCAGGTGCATGATCGGCGGATGCAGCCGCAGGGCTTCGTCGATCACGTCGGTCCAGCGGGCCGGCTCGGCGAGGACGGCGGCCAGCTGGTCGGGGTGGGTGAGGAGTTCGCGTACGGCGGCGTCGATCAGGGAGACGGTGGTCTCGCTGCCGCCGCCGATCATCGCGATCAGGGTGGAGACGAGCTCCGTCTCGCTGAGCCGGTCGCCGTCCTCCTCGTGGGCGGTCAGGAGCACGCTGGTCAGGTCGTCGGCGGGGGCACGGCGCTTGGTCTCGATGAGGGTCTGCATCGCGCGGTAGAGGTCGTTGGCCACGGCGGCGGAGTGCTCGGGCGTGACGTCGGTGGCGAACACGGCGCCCATGATGCGGAGCATCTCGGGCCGCTGGTCGGCGGGGACACCGAACAGGTCGCAGATGACCCGGGTGGGCACGCCGTGCGCGAACCCGGCGCGCAGGTCCACGCGTTCGTCGGCGCCGCGGGCCTCCAGGGTGTCCAGGAGGTCGGTGACGATGACCTCGATCGCGGGCCGCAGCTCTTCGATCCGGCGCGGGGTGAACGCCCTGCCGAGCAGCTGCCTCAGCCGCGCGTGGTCGTCGCCGTCGGAGGTGAACATGCTGATCACGTCGACCCAGGGATAGAGCCACGGTACGGCGCCGGGCTGGTGGCCGGGCCAGGACTTGCGGGCGTCCTTGGAGACGTGCGGGTGGACGAGGAGCTGCTTGGCGATGTCTCCGCGGGTGACCGACCAGGCGACGACGTCCTCGGGCAGCCGCACGCGGACGGCGGGCCCGGCGGCACGGAGTTCGTCCGCCTGCTCGTACAGCCGTCTGCCGCCGTCGCTGTCGAGGGTCACGGCCTCGGTGGGGATGCTGGTCACGCGGTACCTCCTGGGTGTGGGCCGCGGCGTGGCTGCACGCCGGGCACTGCGGGCGGGAGCGTGCGCGGTGCCGGGCAGGGCATGAAGGTGAAATGCCTTACCGCGCGGGCGAGTTGGGGCGGGCGCAGCGACACCGTACGGCCGCACCGCGAGGACAGGCACAGATCCCCGAACGGGGACCTGTCGAGCGGCGGGGCCCTGTTCCTACCTTTGGTGGAGTGCGAACGACGGCTGCCCCGAGGCCGGTCGGCGCGACACGCACTGCGGTGCCGAACCGGCGAGTGGGTCATGGTTGCTGATGGCAGAGTCGTCCCGTCCTTCCCGATGCCCCGGGCACCCGGACGGCCCTTCGATCCCCCGCCGGGTCTGTACCGGCTGCGGCGGGAGGCGCCCGTGTGCCGGGTGCGGCTGTGGGACGGCAGCGTCGCCCGGCTGCTGACCCGGCACGCGGACCAGCGGGCCGTGCTGCTGGACAGCGACCGGTTCAGCTCCGACACCGACCTGCCGGGGTTCCCGCATCGCAGCGCGAGTTCGAAAGCCATGCGGTCACGGGAGCGGGCCTTCATCGACATGGACGATCCCGATCACGGCAGGATGCGCCGGCTGGTGATCCCGGACTTCGCGGCGCGGCGGATCGACGCCCTCCAGCCGATGATCCAGCGGGTCGCGGACGAGCGCGTCGACGAACTGCTCCGCGGCCCCGAGCGGTTCGACCTGGTGGCGGACTTCGCCACCCCGGTGACCCTGCTGGTGCTCTTCGAGGTCCTCGGAGTCCCGTTCCGGGACCACCCGTTCCTGCGGGACGCGGCGCTGACGATGCAGTCGGCCGGCCATTCGGAGGAGGTGGGTGCCTCGGTCAAGGCGCGGGTCATGACGTATCTGGAGGGGCTGATCGGCGCCAAGGCCGCCTGCCCCGGGGCGGACGTCGCCTCCCGGCTGGTGCAGGGCGGCCTGGCCGCCGGGGCGCTGAACAGGGAGGAGACGGTGATGACGCTGATGCTCCTGCTGATCGCCGGGTTCGAGACCACCGAGCAGATGATCGCCCTGGGCAGCCTGGCACTGCTCGAACACCCGGACCAGCTGGCCCTGTTCCGGGAGAACGACGACCCGGCCGCGGGCACCAGGGCGGTCGACGAGCTGCTCCGCTACCTGACGGTCTCTCACTTCGGGCGCCGGCGGGTGGCGTTGGTCGACGTGGAGGTCGCCGGGGAGGCGGTGCGGGCCGGTGAGGGGGTCGTCGTGGCCACCAACATCGGGAACCGGGACGAGGAGGTGTTCCCGGGCGCGGACCGGCTGGACCTCGGGCGCGACGCCCGCGGTCATCTCTCCTTCGGCTTCGGCCGGCATCTGTGCCTGGGCCACCACCTCGCCCGCACCCAGCTCCGGATCGCCCTCGGCACCCTGCACCGCCGCCTGCCGTCCCTGCGGCTCGCCGTCTCGCGGGACACGCTGGCCTTCCGCCACGACAAGATGATCTACGGCGTCCACGAGCTGCCGTTGATCCGCTCCGCACCCGCGTGACCCCTCAGCCGCGCCCGTCCGGTCGTCCGGGACCGGAGTCCGCGGCGGCGCCGACCTCGCGCCGGGAACGTACCTGCAACTTGGTGAGGATGTGCGAGACATGGGTCTCCACGGTGCGCCGCGAGAGCAGCAGCCGGGCGGCGATGTCGGGGTTGGACAGACCCTCGGCGACCAGGTCGGCGACGCGCCGTTCGGTCGCGGTCAGCGCCTCCCAGCCGAACGACGGCCGCACGTGCGGGGCGCGGCTGCCGGCGCGCACGCCCCAGGGGCGCAGCCGGGCGGCGGCCCGGCGGGCGTCCCAGTCCGCACCCAGCTCGGCGCAGACCGCGAGGGCCTCGCCGAACGAGGCACGGGCGGCGTCGAGATCTCCGGACGCGGCCTGGACCACGGCGAGGTCCTCCAGGGCGTTGCCCAGGTCCGGCTGCCGGTCGGCGCCGCGGAGGTAGTCGACGGCGGCGAGCAGCCGGGCCGGGTCCTGGTCGAGCAGCCCGAAGCACCAGTCGGCGGCGGCCAGGGTCCGCGGCCGCGGCCGGCGGTCGGAGGCCTGCCGGGCGGCGATCCCGGCGGCGCTCGCGGTCTGCCGGTCCTCGGCGGCCAGCGCCAGCCGGACCAGGGCGGGCAGCCACTCCGGGTGGTTCCCCAGGTCGTGTGCGTAGGTCTCGGCCATCAGCTCCGTGAGCACCTCGACGGCCTCGGTGAGCCGGCCCGCCCGTTCGGTGACGAGGCCGCGGGCCAGCAGCAGGTGTCCCGCGGCGACGGGTCCCTGCCCCGGAGCCCGGCCGCCGGCCGGGGCGTCCAGGAAGCCGGCCGCCTCCTCCCACTGTCCGCGGCGGGCGCTGATCAGCGCCTTCAGGCCCCGGCGGGACAGCCGCCACAGCGGCGGGAGGTCGGTGACCTCGTCCAGCACCGCCAGCGCGTCGTCCCAGCGTCCGTGCTCGTAGTACCGCTCGGCCCCCTGGACGAGGGTCATCGACAGCCGCGTCGCTCCGGCGCGCTCGGCGAGCGTACGGGCCTGGGTCAGGGCCTGCTCCGCCTCCTGGAGACGGTCGACGCCGTCCAGGTCGGCGGCCCGGTGGCCGAGCAGGATGAGCCGCAGGTCGACGAGGTCCGGGTCGTTGCCGATCTCCGCCAGCGCCTCGGCGTTCAGGGCCAGCGCGCCGGCCTGGTCGCCGTGCCAGCTGCGGATGACGGAGGCGGCGTTCAGGGCGTATCCGACGGCCATCGGGTCGCCCAGTTTCCTGCCCTCGTCCAGCGCCTCCGCCATCGCCAGCCGGGCCCGGCCGATCTGCCCGAGGACGTGCCGGGCCAGCGCCACCAGGGCCAGCAGCCGGGCCCGCCAGACGGGTCCGACCCGGGGGTCGTTGGTGGCGGCACGCCAGTTCTCGACCACGGCCTCGTAGCGGCCGGTGCGCATCCCGATGGTGCTGAGCAGCCATCTGACCCGGCCGAGCAGTTCGGGGTCGGCCGTCTGCCGCAGTACGGTGCGGGCCAGTTCCTCGGCGCGGTCCAGCGGGCCCATGCGGAAGTAGAGCGCGGCCAGCTGGGCGGTGAGCACGGGCAGCCGGGGATCGTCCGGGCCCGCCTGGCGCACGGCGTGTTCGAGGAGTTCCGCGGCGGCGATCGGGGCCCGTACGACCAGTCGCTCGGCGTTGTCCGCGAGCCACTCCCACTCGCGGTCCTCGGCCGTGTCCAGGACCGGGAGGATCAGCTCGGCCACCCGCTCCACGGGGGCCCCGGAGGTCATCAGCTCCTGTGCCGCGCGTCGCAGGAACGCCGTGCGCAGGGCGGGCGGCATGGCCTCGTACAGGACCTCCCGGAGCAGGCCGTGCCGGAAGCGGAGGCGGGACCCCGCGGACTCCAGCACGGCGGCGCCGAGCGCCTCCTCCACCACCGCGAGCATGGAGCCGGTGCCGCGGCCCACCGCCGCGGCCAGGTCCCGCACCGAGAACTCGGGGCCGAGCAGCGACGCGGCGCGCAGCGCCTCCTGGGTGTCGGCGGAGAGGCCGGCCAGCCGGTCCGCGATCACGTCCCGCAGTTCGGTGAGCTTCTCCACGTCCCGGCCGGCCGACGTCAGCTCCACCCGGCCGTCCGTGGTCCGCAGGGCGCCGACGCGGGCCAGGGCGTCCAGCAACTCCCGTACGTAGAGCGGGTTTCCGGCGGCCGAGCGGAGCCGTTCGGCGAGCACCGGGCCGGGTTCGCCGCGCGCCAGCAGGCCGGTCAGCTGGGCGACCTCGGCCTCGGGCAGCCGGTCGAGCGAGATCAACTGCCCGCCCCGGGACCGCAGATCGCGGCGCAACGGCTCCAACTCGGTGTTGCCCGGGACCGGCCGGCAGGTGCCGATGACCAGTAATGGCAGCTGGACGGAGGCCCGGCACAGCCGGCGCCACATCAGCAGGCTCGCCTCGTCGGCCCAGTGCAGGTCCTCCACCGCCAGCACCAGCGGGCCCGTCGTACACAACCGGTCGACCAGGACGAGGAGTTGTTCGGTCGCCGCCACCACCGGGTCCCCGGCGAGCAGCCGCATCGTCCAGCCCGTCGCCTGCTGCGGCTGCTCCAGGGCGAGCGCCGCCTCCGCGCGACGGGGGTCGGACGAGCCGGTGTCGATCTCCAGGAGCCGGGTCATGACGGACAGCGGCAGCCGCCGGCCCAGCTCGTCGCACTCCCCGGCCGAGACCTCGCAGCCGGCCGCGCGAGCTTTGGCCAGGGCGTGCGCAAGCAAGGTCGACTTACCGATGCCCGGCTCACCTTCGATCAGCAGACTCCCGCCGCGACCTGCGGCGACGTCGGAGACCAACCGATCCAAAACCGCCTGCTCCGCTTCCCGGCCGACCACCGGATGCAGCTGTTGCCTGAGCATGCTCATGACTCTAGAGCCTTTCTGTTAGGTCCCACTCCGTTTCAGATGACGCCTGGGGAAACTGCGGCTTCGGTCACACGGCCGCCCCCGGCTCACTGAGTCGGTCGGTCCCTGGAGCCTCCGGGATCTCAGTGAGGCTCACGGATGTCTCCGTATCGGCGCTGCCGCAGGCTCGTTCCATCGGTCGGCAACAGATGGGGCAGCTCATGACGACGGCACTCGCACCCGAGGCACAGACTTCCGCACCGCAGGCGTTCCCCGCCCCCGGGTCCGCGGAGCAGAAGATGCGGATGATCTACGACGTCAACAAGAACTCGCTGATGCGCAGCCTGCTCGGCTGGACCCAGGGCGACCGGCAGACGGCGGAGGACCTCGTCCAGGAGACCATGCTGCGCGCCTGGCGCAATCTGGACATCCTGCCCGACGACCCGCGGGCGGTACGGCCGTGGCTGCTGACGGTGTCGCGGCGGCTGGCGATCGACATGCTGCGGGCCCGCTCGGCGCGCCCCACCGAGGTGGAGGACGATCCGCTGGAGTCGATCCCGGTGACGGGGGAACCGCTGGAGCAGATCCTCGACCGCCAGGTGCTGCGCACCGCGCTCGCCGGGCTGTCCGCCACGCACCGCGCGGTGCTGGCCCAGGTCTACTTCCTGCACCAGCCGGTCCGGCACGCGGCCGAGGTGCTCAACGTCCCGGAGGGCACGGTCAAGTCCCGCACCCACAACGCCCTGCGGGCCCTGCGCGAGGCACTGGGCGACCGCAACGGGGCGACCCTGCGCGCGCGGCACGGCCTGCCGGCTCAGGCGCAGCGGCATCCTGGGCGCCGCCCCGCCGCCGTACGGTCCGTCGCCCCCCACTGATCCGGGGCGCCGGGACCTCGTCCGTAGCGACTCCGCCCGGCACCGCACTCCCCCGCCGCGCCCCTCGCCCGGGCTCACCCGTGGCGGGAGCCGGCCTCCGAAGTGTCGCGTGTGCGCACCGAACACGTCCCCACCGTCCGCCGGGACCGACGCAGTTGACCGGCGATGCCGGGATCGGCCGGGCCCCGTCCGCGCCGCCCGGCAGAGCGCCCGCCCGGCGGCCCGCCGTGCTCTCCGCCCACCGACCACGCCCACGAGAGCGGTCGGCCCCAGGGCCGCGATACGGCCCCACCGCAGCACTACAACGTTGTCAGCCGCCCCGGCCCCGGCCGGCACCGCGGGCGCCTCCGCGCCGCCCAGGCCGGCACGCGACATGTGCGTCGCGCCGTGCGGAGCCCGCCCGGACGGCCCCTGTCGGAGGCACAGCCGTGTGCCGTCGTCGTCCACGCCCCCGTCCGCCACACCGACGGGGGCGTACGGGCGCCCCGGCGCTGTCGCATCGTCCGTGACCGGGAGATCCGCCCCCGGCAGAGCCGACCCACGTGCCACGGCCGAGCAGACCTCCGGCCGCCCGGCGACCGCCTGCGCCACCGGCGCCCCGCTGTCCGGCAGGGTTTCGGAGCCGAGTCGAGCGATCCCCGCACTCCGCGGGAAGCGGCCCCTCGGCGTCCGTGCCAGGAGTGACCACCGCTGATCCTCCTGGTCCGGGGTGGAGCACGGCCCCCGGTATCCGGGGGGCTGCGCGGCGCCGGACCGTGCGGACCTGCCCTGATCCGGCTCCGCGCCCTCGACGAGCAGGTCCGCCCGACCGCGTCTCGCGACGGAATCCGCCAACCGGGCGGCCTGTAGGGCGAGTTGGGTCTGCCGTTCGACGGCCGGAGCCGTCACGTGCACTGCCATGCGGCGGAGCGTAGCGATCACCCGGGAGGCGGAGGTTGTGCGGAGATGAACGTTTCCCGCTTCCCCTCCGTCTCACCGGGGCCGCTCCTCACCCGTCCAGGGCGACCTGGATCAGGGTCGGCGGCGTCTGCCGGCCGACGAGGACGCCGCGGCCGGGCGGGCGCTGGGCCGCGCGCTCGCTGCCGAGCACCGCGCCCTCGCGCGGATCGCCGGACAGGACGAGGCCGGCGGTACCCAACTCCTTCACCCGCGTGAGCAATTGCTCGGACATCGAGCCGCGGGCGGTGCCTGCGACCCGGCGGGCCACCACCAGGTGCAGGCCGATCTCACGGGCCTGCGGCAGGAAGTCCATCAGCGGATTGAGCGGTGACGTACGGCCATTGGCGACCAAGTCGTAGTCGTCGACCACCACGTAGAACTCCGGGCCCGTCCACCAGTCGCGCTTGCGCAGCTGCTCCATGGTCACGTTCGCCGGGGGCAGCCGTTCGGTGAGCTTGGCGACGACCTGTTCGACGTAGACCTGGGCGGCGTTGGCGTCGCCGATGTAGGCGCCGATGTACTCCTCGTCCACCGCGCCCATCAGGGCCCGCCGGTAGTCGACGACGATGAAGCGCGCCTCGAAGGCGGAGCGCCGGGCCGCCAGGCCCTTCATCCAGCCGCGCAGGAAGGTGGACTTGCCGCAGCCCGCGTCGCCGAAGACCAGGAAGTGCGGGTCCGCGTCGGTGAGGTCCACCCGCACCGGGGCGAGGTCGGCCTCGGCGATGCCGACCGGCACGCCCGGGGTGGTGTCGTCCTCGCGGATCCGGCCGGCCAGGTCGGCACTGGTGAGCCGCTCGGGCAGCATCCGGATCGGCGGGGCGACGTCACCGGACCAGGAGGCCGCGAGCTTGCCGATCGCCTCCTCCTGCGCGTCCGCGAGTCCGTCGGTGGTGTCCCTGCCGTCGAGACGGGGCAGGGCGACCTGGAACTGGACTCCGGGCGGGGCCATGCCGCGGCCGGGTGCGGAGAGCCCGAAGGCGCGGGCCGCACGACGGTTGATCTCCGAGTCGCCCGGGTCGTTGAGGCGCAGTTCGAGCCGGGCCGAGATGGCGTCGCGCAGCGCCGTGCGGATGTCCGCCCAGCGGCCCGCGGTCAGCACCAGATGGACGGCGACGCCGAGGCCGCGGCCGGCGATGTCCAGGAGGATCGCGTCGATGCCCTCCATCTCGCCGCGCACCGCACCCCAGTTGTCGATCACCAGGAAGACGTCGGCCGTCCGCATGCCCTTGGGCAGCCGGTCGGTGTTGCGCAGCCGCCGGAACTCGTCGGCGGAGTCGATGCCGAGGTGGCGGAAGAGCCGCTCCCGCTCGGCGATCAGCTGGCGCACCTCGGCCAGCGCGCGCCGGGCGCGGGCCGGGTCGTGCCGGCCGGCCACCCCGCTGACGTGCGGGGCCCGTTCGAAGGGCTGGAGCGAGCCGCCGCCGTAGTCCAGGCAGAGGAACTGCGCCTCGGCGGGGGTGTGGGTGAGCATCGTGGAGAGCATCAGGGTGCGCAGGAAGGTGCTCTTGCCGGACTGCGGGGCGCCGACCACCGCGAGGTGACCGGCCTTGGCGAAGTCGGGTACCAGCGGCTGCTGGAGCTGCTGGAGCGGTACGTCCAGGACGCCGACCGGGGTGCGCAGGGCGCCCTTGTGCGACCACCAGTCGGCGGTCATCCCCCGCTCCGGGCGGACCACGACCGGTCCGGTGAGGTCGTCCAGGGCCAGCGCGGCCGGCAGCGGCGGCAGCCACACCTGGTGGGCCAACTGACCGGCTGTACCGAGCCGTTCGACGATGACCTGCATCTCGCTCGGACCCTCCAGCATGGGCCGCACCCGCTCGCGCTCCTCCTCCGGCTGCGCGTCGGGGTCGGGCGGCAGCCGCAGCGCGTAGTGCACGGGGTCGGTGGGCGGCGGTCCGGCGGCGAGGGCGCGCTGTTCGTCCGACAGGTGGGTGCCGGAGACATGGGCGACGCGGAAGCGTTCCAGGACCGTCTCGGCGACCTTGAGGTAGGCGGAGCCGGGGATCGGCGGCAGCCGGTAGGCGTCCGGGGTGCCGATGACGACCCGGGACTCGGCCGCGGAGAAGGTGCGCAGGCAGATCCGGTAGGAGAGGTTGGCCTCCAGGCCACGCAGCCGCCCCTCCTCCAGGCGCTGGGTGGCGAGCAGCAGATGGATGCCCAGGGAGCGGCCGACCCGGCCGATCTGGACGAACAGCTCGATGAAGTCGGGCCGGTTGGCGAGCAGTTCGCCGAACTCGTCCACGATGACCAGCAGGTACGGCAGCGGTTCCAGCGGGCGCCCGTCGGGGCCGGTGGCGCCTGCCGCCCGGCGCAGCTGGTACTCGCGGACGTTGTCGATGTTGCCGGCGTCGCGGAGCATCTTCTGCCGCCGCTGCTGTTCGCCGACGAGGGCGTCCTTGACCCGGTCGACCAGGGCGACCTCGTCCACCAGGTTGGTGATCAGGCCTGCCACGTGCGGGAGGTCGGTGACGCCGGCGAAGGTCGCGCCGCCCTTGAAGTCGACCAGGACCAGGCTGAGCAGTTCCGGCGAGTGGGTCATGGTCAGGCCGGTGACCAGGGTGCGCAGCAGCTCGCTCTTGCCGGAACCGGTGGCGCCGACGACCAGGCCGTGCGGGCCCATGCCGCCCTGCGCGGACTCCTTGAGGTCCAGGACGAGTTGCTGGCCGCCGCTGTCGAACCCGATCGGCATGCGCAGCACCTCCTCGTCCTGCGCGTCGACCCACAGCGACTCGGGGCTGAAGTTCTCCAGGTCGGAGATGCCCAGCATGCTGGGCAGTGACATGGTCTGGGCGAGGATCTCCTCGCCCTCCACGGACAGCCTGAGCGGGGCCAACGCCCGGGCGACGGCCTCGCACAACGGCAGTTCCGCGCGGGCCGCGACGGCCGACTCGACCGCGGAGCGGGCGTCGGCGCGGCGGCCTTCCACGGTGACGGCGCCCTGTGCGTCGAGGCGCACCCGGACGTCGGCCCGGGTGGGCTCGTCGTTCTCCTGTTCCACCAGGCAGATCACGGTGAGCGCGCTCTGCGGGCCGGCCGCGGCGAGGAGTTCGGCGGCGAGCGGCGAGCGGGCCCAGGCCGCCCGCGGCAGGTAGCGGTCGAGGACGACGACCAGGCGGCGCCGGGTGTCGGGACCGTCCCGGTCGGTCAGGGACAGCCGCCGGGACGGCTGCTGCGCGGCCGCCTCCAGGGCTTGCTGGAGATGGTCGGCGATGCCTTCGAAGTCCTCGGCGACCAGCGGTACCACGCCGGCCTCGCCGGTGGTGTCGGGTTCATGGGTGTGCGGCAGCCACTTGGCCCAGTTCCAGTCCTCGCCGCCGGTGGCGATGGCAATGCCGACATCGTCCGGGGCGTGCAGTACGGCGATCTGGCAGAGCAGGGCGCGCACCGCCGCGCGGGCCACCTTGGGCGGCCCGAGCACGCTGACCACACCCGCCTTCGCCAGATCCAGCACGGCGGGCTGGTCGCCGACCACGGACATCGAGTCGACCAGCCGGTCCGCCGCCGTCTTGGCGCGTGGGTCGTACTCCACCGTCGGGTCGTTGCGGGTGGACATCCGAATCGGCGTCGACAGCGGCGCGTTGCCCGTCCCCACGGACACCTTGAGGAAGTCGGCGTCGGTCACCCGGCGTTCCCACACCCTGCGGCGCTGGGCCGCGATCGCCCACAGCCGGCGCGGCGAGGGGAACTGCCAGGCGGCGACGGTGCGCTGGCTCTCCGCCACCTGGCGGGCGGTCCGCCGCACCTCGACCAGGTGGTCCAGGTAGCGGTCGCGGGCGCGCAGCTTCTGCTTGCGGGCCTGTCCGCGCATCTGCATCCGCACGCCGACGGTGACGCCGATGGACATCACGACGAACGCGATGCCGAGCAGGACCAGCATCCGCCGGCCGCCGGACATCAGATAGGCGGCCATGCTGATGCTGGAGAGCAGCGGCATGAGCAGCATCAGCCAGCTGGCGTTGCTGTCCTTGCCGACCGGCTGCGGCGGCGCGGAGAGCACCACCGGATCGGTGGGCAGCGCGGGCGGTACGACCCTGGCGGGCCGGTGGAAGATGACCCGGGACATCAGTTCTCCTCGTCGGTCGGGCTCGCGATCAGGGCCGTCGCCGGGGGCGGCGCTCGGGGAAGCGCGGTACGACGGGGGACTTCTCCTTCTCGTTCTTCTCACCGTTCAGCCCGGCCAGGATGTCCTGCAGGCCGCCGGTGATCCCCGACATGACCTCGGCGCGCTGCTCGGTGACGGTGTCGTGCGCGCTGTCGATGGCCTGGATGACGAGCCGGACCAGCCGCTCCGAGTTGTCGGGGTCGATCACCGACGGGTCGATCCGCAGGTCCACGACCCGGCTCTCGGCCGAGACGGTCGCGCTGACCATGCCGTCCGTGCTGTGGCCCGTGGCCTCGATGTTCCGCAGGTCCAGCTGCGCCTCGGCCACCGTGCCCTGCATCCGCCGGGCACGGTTCGCGAGCGCGGAGAAGTCGACCTGCTCATACTCGGGCATGCGAGCATCTGCCTTTCCGGGGGCCGTTGTTCACTCGGAGGGTCCGCTCAGGGGTCCCACTCGGGGGTTTCACTGGGAGATACGGATCCGAGGTCCGAACGGGTCTGTGTCAATTCCTCGACGTCAATTCCTCGACGGGCAGATGTCGACGGGCGTGCGCAGGGCGCCGACGGTCAGCATGGCCCGGCGCCCGAGGCCGTTGGCGACGACCCGGGCCAGTGCCATGCCCGCCATGGAGTGACCCGGATCATCCATGCTCACGTGCAGATCGACATGGCCGACAGCGAGGCCCTGCTCGGCCAGCTCCACCTTGATGTGTGCGGTCAGCCGGGCGCCGAGCTCGCCGGCGTACTGCTCGCCTGTCACCGCGTCCGCGCCGCCGAGCGCGTCCGCCAGGTGCAGCAGCTCGTCCGGGGACACCACGTCCTCCACCCTGAACACCCGCTTGTCCAGCACCGGTTGGATCGGCAGCCGACGCACGGGGGCCGCGGGCGTCACATCGCGGCCGTCGTCGTACGACCGGTGGTTCGGGTTGGGGATCCACTCGCCGAGGGTGTTCTCCCCGTGGGCGCCGGCGCCGGGGACGATCCGCCAAGCGCCCTTGATGTACCGGGACGCGACGCCGCCCGCGAAGAGAACTTCGGCCCCTGCGGCGGTCTTGTGCGGGATGCCGTACGCGTCGAGCGTCGCGGCGACGTCGATACCGCCCGGCGCGTCGACCTCCCAGACGTAGCCTTCGTTCAGGCGTTGCGCCGCCTGCTCACGGGAGGCGCCGGCGGCCACGAACCCGAATGCGGCGCTCTCGCCGGACCCCGCCTGGGCGTAGCTGTCGAGGTCGAGGCTGGGCCCCATGGGCACCAGGCCGGCGGCGATGATCTCCTCGGGAAGGCGGTCGTCCGCCAGGAAGACCTGCCCTCCCCGGGAGAGGATCGGTGGCGGAATGATGTCGGCCGCGTCCGCCGGGACGGCGGCGTTCGGCATCGGCCCCTCGACGATCTCGGTGGTGCCGACGGCGGGGAGCCTGGGAGGGGCGACCGCCGGCGCCTCGGTGACGGCGGGTGCCGCCGGTTTCGCCGGGGTGGGTGCGGCCAGCGGTGGCGGAAGGGTGCGGACCCAGCCGGACGTGGAGCTCGCTCCGGGGGCGGGTTCCGCCACCACGATGTGGTGCTCCTTCGTCTTCCTGTTGTGGAACAGGTCGATGTCGACCGCGGGCCGCAACACGCCCCTGCCGGTCGCGGCCCGGTTCGTGAGGGCTGTCGCCAGGGCGCGGCCGCCGCCGGAGTGCGGCACGAGCGGTACGACGGGCTCGTTCGGCGGGTGGGCGCTCAACAACTGGTCGTTGGTCAGCAGTTCGGCGATCTCGTCGTGCGGCACCGAGGGGCGGGTGCCGTTGGGCAGGGACATGTCGATGTGGTCGGGACCACCGTCGGCGAGCACGAAGAAGGCGCGTGGGAGCTCGTCCGGGTCGTCTTGGGGAGAGAGCCACGGCGCGGTGCGGGGCGAGGCGCCCGCCGGGTCGGTGCCGTTGCCCGAGAGGAGGTAGTTGTCCGTGACCAGCCGGCCGGTCAGCGGCCGGCCGGTCCAGTTGCGGCCCAGCGCACGGGTGGGTGGGCCGAGCAGCGTGTCCGCCGACAGGGCACCGGCGCGTTCGAGGTGGAACGCGGCGAGTGCCGTCGGGTTGTGGACGTCACGGCCGGCCGCGGCCGCCCCGGCCATGGTCCAGAGGAGTTCGGCACGTCGTGCGTCGTCCACGGGACCGGCGGAGGAGCCCAGGTGGAGGACCTTTGCCGCCACGGCATCCACGTCGGACGCGGCCGCCAGGCCCTCGACGGCCTTGACCGTCGCCCACAGCAGCCGCTGCCGGTGGACGTCCGTGACCGGACCGGACTCCAGGTCCAGCACCTCGACGGCCCGCTGGTCGGGATCTCCCTTGCCCACCAGCGAGAGGGCCTCGCCCAGCGACGGCAGCCAGACGAAGCCGGTGAGGGACCTGTGGTCCGGCTGGGTCCGTGCCGCCTCCAGCACCGCCCGGACGTCGGCCGGATCCAGAGCTGTGCCCGGGGCCCGGACGAGCCCCGCGGACCGTCCGAGATACGCACGGGCGACCCTGTGCAGGAGATCCATGGTGAACGGCCCGACGTCCCCCATCAGCGGATCGTCGCGGCGCATCCTCGCCAGTGCGCCGATGCCGGCCAGCAGCCGCTGGTACTCCCCGTGGGCGTCGTCCTTGTCGTCCTCGACCGAGGCCCCGAACACCAGCCGCAGAGCCCGGACCAGCCGCAGGGTCGTGACCCTGTCCTGCTCCGACGCCGGGCCCTCGCCCGTGTGCAGGCCCGCCGTACGGGCCAGTTCGTCGAGCGACGCGCCGATCGGTTCGGGCCGCAACTCGAGCCACTTGCGCCGTTCCCCCAGGGAGTCCGTGAGGATCCCCTGCCAGGACTCCTTGCCCTCGCTGCGGACGAAGTGGACCCGGTCGATCGCGAACACGGTGCGGTCGACGTGGTTGGCGACCTGCTGGGCCTCGGAGACGGTCGCCAGCGGGTCGGCGACGAAGGGAGTGCGGCCGGCTCTGTTGTGGACGGCGAGAGTGTCGGCAGGCGCGCCGGCCCAGCACGACATGAGCACCACTACGTCATCGGGGGCGAGTTCCTGGAAACTCGGGCGCCGCTGCAGGTACCCGGCGACCTGGTCGCCGCGCGCGTTCCCGCTCGTCCCGTCCAGCTTCACGACGCGGAACGCGCCCGGTTGCCCGTGCAGGTAGAAGTAGTACGCCGTCCGGCCGGCCCAGGGCACCTTCTCCTTGTCGCCGTGCGTGAACGAGCGGACGGGGTCGAGGTACTCGTACTCGTTCGCCTCCGGCAGCGCGTTGACGTGCTCGTCCCGTTCGGCCATGTCGCGCTCGCTCAGGACGGCGCGGCCGTAGGGGCGTCCGTCGGTGGTGAGGGTGTGGCTCAGGATCTCGTCGTCCGGGACCAGTGTCCCGTCGACCGTGCGCACGTAACGCTGCTCGGCCCCGGCCGTCGGGTTCTCCGGCTCCGGTCGGCCCGGCCTGCTGGCGAACCAGCTTCCCAGCGGGTGCCCCAGGTCCCGGTGGTCGATCTCCACGATCCGGGCCCGACCTGTCACCGCGTCGTCGTGCAGCTTGACATGGCCGCCGTGCGCCCACACGGTCCTGCCGGTCCGGGCGGCAGCGGTGCGCGGCAGGCGCGGACTCCGGGCGCCCGCGTGCGGGACGACAAGGAGGACGGGGACCTGAGCGTCGAGTGCCGCCAGGTCCGGGTCCATGGCCAGCAGCTCGGCGAACTCCTCCAGCGGCACGCGCACCAGGGACCCGCCCGTCAGCCGGACCCGGACACGCTCGTGATCGCCCTTGGCCGAGATGACATAGGGGCGGTGGTCACCGGGCCCTTGCTGCTGCCACGGCACCGTGGGGGCGTCCACGGTGTTGCTGCCGCGCACCTGGACGTAGGATTCCGCGGCCAGGTCGATGACCGCGCCGCCCGTCCAACTGCGGCCCAGGGCACGGCCGTCCGGCGCGGTGATCCGGCTCGCGTCGGACAGCGCCCCGCGCCGCCAGAGGTCGTACGCCCCCAGCGCCGCCAGGCTCGTCGCCCGGCCGGCCGCGGTCGCCTCGTCCACCAGTGCGTACAGCGCGCGGCGATGGACGTTTCGTACGGGCCCGTCGAGGTGCAGGATCCGGCGGGCCAGCTGATCCGGGTCGAAGGGGACCTCGCGCTGTGCCGGGTCGGGGTCGGCCAGTCGCAGGGCGTTCAGCTTTTCGATGGCCGGCGAGCGGGGCGCCAGGTCGATCTCGATGACCGCCTGCCGCCGCAGGTCCCGCGTGCCGGCGCCACCGGACGCCCCGTTGTCGGCGAGGTCCCGCCCCCCGCTGACGCTGTCGATCCTGAAGGCATCGGCGGCGACCCGGCCCGCGGTGGACGCATCGCCGTTCTGGAGGAGGCGCAGGGCGTTGCCGATCTCGGTCCGGAGGACGTCGGCGACGGCGTCCGCGCGTTCCCGGCCCGTGCTGTCGGCGCCCCGGCCACCGAGCCGTGAGCCGTTGCCGTACCCGGTGACGGTGATCCAGGGGGCCTGCAGTCCGTCCCGGATGTCACGCAGGCCCGCCTCCGCCGCCTTGCGGGCCAGAGCGGCGAGGCGGTCGCGCCGGGCCGGGGCGACCTCCTTGGAGCCCTCCTCGAAGGTGACCTTCTCCGTGGTCCACGGCCGCGATGACGCGGTCGCGTCGGCGGTGGCCGGTTCGACGGCACCCGCATCTCGCACCGGGCTGCTCAGCGGCCCGACGGGCATGCTGGGGAACGGTTCGGGAGCTGAGGTTGCCGACACCGTGGTGGTGACGGGTACCGCCGGTGCCGCCGGGGCGGGTGGGACCAGAGCCGGAGGGTCCTTGCGGACCCAGCCGGCTGTGGCGCCCGAGTGGGCGGGCTCCGCCACGACGATGTCGTACTCGTTCCTCCTGGTGCTGTGGAACAGTGCGACGTTCACCGCGGGCATGAACACGGTCCTGCCGGTCGCCGCCCGGTCCGTGAGGGCCCTCATCAGCGGGGCGCTCCGCGGCGTGTTCGGCATGATCGGCACGATCGGGTCTTCCGGCAGGCGAGCGTTCAGCACCGGGTCGTTGGCGAGCAGTTCGGCGATCTCGTCGGGGGGAACCGGGCGACGGGAGCCATCGGGCCAGGGCATGTCCACGTGGTCGCGACCGCCGTCGGCCAGTACGAAGTAGGCGTTCTCGCCTGTACCGGCTCCGCGAAGGCGCCACGGCACGGGCAGGACCGCGGCGCTGCTCGGGCCGACGTTCGTGTCCGTGGCGAGGTACCGGTCCATGACCAGTGGGTCGGTCATCGGCCTGCCGGTCCAGTTGCGGCCCACCTCGCGGCCGCTGGAGGACAACAACAGCGTTCCGCGGGACAGGGCACCGCTGCGTTCGAGGTGGAACGCGGCGAGCGCCGTCGGGTTGTGGACGTCACGACCGGCCGCCGCCGCCCCGGCCATCGTCCACAGGAGTTCCGCACGCCGTGCGTCGTCCACGGGCACGACGGACGCGTCCAGGTGCAGGACCTTCACCGCCAGGGCGTTCACATCGGGGGCGGCCGACAGGCCCTCGACGGCCCCGACCGTCGCCCACAGCAGCCGCTGCCGGTGGACCGCGGTGACCGGGCCGGACCCCAGGTCGAGGACCTGGACGGCCCGCTGCGCGGGATCGTCCTTCGCCAGCGTCGAGAGTGCCTCGTCCACCGACGGAAGCGGAACGAAGTCACGCAGAGCCGCCCGGGCCGGCTGGGTCCGCGCCGCCTCCAGCACCGCCAGGATCTCGGCCGGCTCCAGGGCCGTGCCCGGGGGCTTGGCGAGTCCCGCGGACTGCTCGGCATGCGACCGGGCGACCCGGTCCAGCAGGTCCATGGTGAAAGGACCGCTGTCCCGCAGCCCCGGATCGTCGCGGCGCATCGTCTCCAGCGCGCCGATACCGCTCAGCAGCCGCTGGTACTCCCCGTCGACGACGTCCTTGTCGTCCTCGACGGAGGCGCCGAACACCAGCCGCAGGGCCCGCACCAGCCGCAGGGCCGAGTCCCTGTCCTCCTCCGAAGCCGGGCCCGCACCCGTGTGCAGGCCCACCGTGCGGGCCAGTTCGTCGAGCGCTGCCCCGGTCGGCTCCGGCCGCAACTCCTTCCACCCGCTCCGCTCCCCCTCGGCGGTCATGGCGATGCCTTGCCGGCTCTGTCCCCCGCTGTACGAGACGTAGTGGGCCCGATCGACCGCGAACACGGTGCGGTCGACCTGGTTGGCCACCTGCTGGGCCTCGGAGACGGTCGCCAACCGGTCGGCGGCGAAGGGGGCACGGGCGGCGTCGCCGCGACGGGAGATGCCGTCGGCGGCCGCGCCGGCCCAGCACGACATGAGCACGACCACACCGTCGGGGGTGAGCCGCCGCAGACTCGGGCGCCGTCGCAGGTATCCGCCGATCTGGTCGCCGGGCGTGGTCCTGGCGGTCCCGTCCGCCCTCGCGATCTGGAACGCGCCGGGGTTCCCGTGCAGGTAGAAGAAGTACGCGTCCCGGCCGAACCAGGGCACGTTCTCCGCGTCGCCGTACAGATTCTGGGAGACGGGATCGACGTGTACGTACTTGTCCGCATTCGACACGGTACCGAACTGCCGCTCCCGTGCGATCACATCGCCCTTGGTGAAGACGGCGCGGCCGTACGGGCGCCCGTCGGCGGCCAGGGTGTGGCTCATGATCTCGTCGTCCGGGACCCGCGTCCCGTCGACCGCGCGCAGGAACCGCTCCTCGATCCCGGGCACCTGGTCCACGAGTCCCGGACGGTCCGGCTCGCTGGCGAACCAGCTTCCCAGCGGCTCTCCGGCCGACCGGCGGTTGACCACCGCGATCCGGGTCTGCCGCGTCGACGGGTCTTCGTGCAGCTTCACCTCGCCGCTGTGCGCCCACACGGTCCTGCCGGTCCGGGCGGCGGCGGTGCGCGGCAGGCGCGGACTCCGGGCGCCCGCGTGCGGGACAGCGAGGACGACGGGCAGCTGGTCGTCGAGCGCGGCCAGGTCCGGGTCCATGGCCAGCAGCTCGGCGAACTCCTCCAGCGGCACGCGCACCAGGGACCCGCCCGTCAGCCGGACCCGGACACGCTCGTGATCGCCCTTGGCCGCGACGAGATACGGGCGGTTGTCATCGGCTCCCTGCTGCTGCCACAACGCCGTCGGGCTGTCGGCGACCCTGCCCTCGCGCAGCTCGACGTAGGACTCCGTGAGCAAGTCCCCCGCCGGACCGCCCGTCCAGTTGCGGCCCAGGGCCCGGCCGTCGGCGGCGGTGATCCGGCTCGCGTCGGACAGCGCCCCGCGCCGCCACAGGTCGTACGCGCCGAGCGCCGCCAGACTCGTCGCCCGGCCTGCCGCGATCGCCTCGTCCACCAACGCGTACAGCGCGCGCCGGTCGGTGTCCCGCACCGTGTGCTGGGCGTCCAGGTGCAGGATCCGGCGAGCGAGCGGATCCGGATCGAAGGCGCCCTCACGCAGACCGGTGCCGGTGTCGGCGAGCCGCAGGGCGTCGAGCCGTTCGACGGCCTGCGAGCGGGGCGCCAGGTCGATGTCGATGGTCGTCTGCCGCCGCAGGGCCCGTACACCGGCGTCACCGGACACACCGTCGACGGCGACGTCCCGCCCGCCACTGACGCCGACGATCGTGAAGGCACTGGAACTGACGTGCCTTTCGGGCGGTTCGTTCTGCTGGATCAGTTTCAGGACCTTCCAGATCTCGTCCCGCAGCACGTCGGCGACGGCGTCCGCGCGCCCCTGGCCCCTGCTCTCGGCGCCCCAGCCGGGGCTCGCCGGCGTGAGCCACGAGCCGTTGCCATACCCGGTGACGGTGATCCAGGGGGCCTGAAGCCCCGCTCGTATGTCGCGCAGCCCCGCCTTCACCACCTTGCGGGCGAGATGGGTGAGGTAGCCGCGCTGGAGGGGATCGACCTCCTCGGAGCCCTCCTTGAAGGTGACCTTGCCGGTGGTCCACGGCTCCGACGACGCGGTTCCCTCGCTGACGGCCGGATCGACGGCACCCCGGCCGTCGGCAGAGGCGGCGGCAGCGGACGTGTCCGACTGCGCCGGGGCCGAAAGGGCGCTCTTCCCCGGGTCGGTCAGGGGGCCGGCGGGCATGCTGGAGATCAGTTCGGGACGGGCGCCGGGGTCCAGGGAACCGGTGGTGTCGACAACCTCCGTGGGCAGGATCTCCAGCAGGGCTGCCGCCGCTTCCTCGTCCGGCGCGGTGGTCTTCGCTGCCGGTTCCCGGGTGCCGGCACCGCCGGCGACGTCGGCCGCCCGGACGATTTCGAAGCGCAGCTGGAAGTTGCCGTTGCTGTCCCGGAACAGGGCTCCCCCGGTAATGAGGTGAGCGTCGTCGCCCGAGTAGCCCTTGAGCTCGTTGAAGGTCTTGACGATGTTGTTGGTCGACTTGCCGTTGACGGTCCTGAGGACCTGCTCGAACGACTCGTCACCCGCGGTGAACCGCCTCGTGCTCGTCTCCGCGTCGAGCAGCCCGCCCAGCGCCTTCTTGGCAGCCGGACCGGAGATGTTCTGCCGGTAGATACGGTGCGGCAGTCGCTCGGGCAGGTCGGCGGCGGACTTCGGCCGCTCCAGGTCCTTGCCGACCGCGGTGGCGAGTTTCTTCGCCGACAGTTTCTCCCCGGCGAGCAGCACGTGCGCGGTCGACCACTGGTGGATGAACGCGTCGGCGGCCGTGAACCCTTCACCGGGGGCACGGTAGTTCTCCCCCATCACCGCGAGAGTCGTGCCGTCGTCCGTGCGGCCGTAGGAGTTCATGAACTTGGCGCCCGACAGCGGGGCGTTCGCCTCGCCGTTCTCCTCCGCCGGTGTGTAGCCGACCGTCACGTCCTCGATCTGTACGAACCGAGGCGGAATGTCGACGCCCGCCGCGGTGAGCGCTGTGGACCGCTTCGCCCACATGGCCTCGCGACTGCCCGGTGTCTCGGCGTCGCCGTCCTTGAGCGCGGCCACGTACAGGTCCAGCCGTTCCGGTGCGGGCAAGAGCGCCCGACGGGGTCCGGACGGCTGCGGCGCAGGGGCGGGGGCCGGGGTGCCGGTCGCGTCCTCGGCCACGGGCGTCGGCCGAGGCTCGGGTTCCGGTGTCTGCTCGACCCGCACGGGCGGGGACGGTTCGGTCACGGGGGTCGCGGGGGCGTCGAGTGTCTGTCCGGGGGCCGTACGTCCCGCGGCGGCCGCCGCACGCCGAGCCGCCGCCTGCTGCTTCTTCGCCTTGCGCTGCGCCAGCTTCTGCTCCGCCGGCGCCGCCCGCTCCTGCTCGGTCGGCGGCGCCGTGACGGGCTTCGCGGCCTTGGCGGAGTTGGGCAGCAGGCGCCCGATAGTCTGCAGTGCCGACCACTGGGACTCGGTGAAATGGTCCTTCCTGGCGTTGTGCAGTGCGCCCAGCGCCTGGACGAACCTCGCGGGCTTCTGTTCCGCCCACTTCGGCGGCGCCGGAAGTGTCCCCTCCAGGAGACCGGTCATCGTCTCGCTCAGCGGACGTTCCTCCGCGAGCCGGTCGGCCAGGGCGAGGACGTCCGCGGCGTCGCGAAGCCGCTTCTCCAGCACCCACTCCGCGCCGTTCGGATCGGACGGATCCGCCTTGCGCCCCTCGAAGGCAATGATCTTGTCGGCAAAGAGCCGGGCGGTGTCCACCACACTCAGGTCGACGGTGCCCGGGCCGTCCACCACCGGGAGCGAACGCGTCGCGACGGGCACCGGCGCGAGCGTGACACTCGCCTCGACATCGCCGAACTGCCCGCGCACCGTCGTCCCGGAGGACTGCTGACCGCCGACGAGAACGTCGTCCTGGAGGTACCGCATGACAGCCGCGCGCTGCTCGGCCCCGACCCCCTCGGGCAGGGTGAGGCGCAGGTCCAGATCCTGGACGGAGCGCACCGGCCGGACCGCCGACACACCGCCGCCACCGCCCAGACCGACCACCGCCTCCAGACCGAAGCGGTCGCGCAGAGCGGCAGTCACCGACTCCTCCAGCAGCGCGGCCGTACCCAGGCGGAACTGCGATTCGGGGTCGTCGTCCTGCCGATAGCCTCCCTCGCCCGGCGAGAGCTCAGCCGTCGGCGTGGGCGACGGCACCGGCGGCACGGGCTCGGGCTCGGGACGGACCGGCGTCGCGAGCTCCGGCGCCGGGCGGGCGGTCCTCGCGGACAACGACGAGGTCCGCGCCGGGACCGGGGGCGCCGGTGCCGGACGGGCCTCCATCGCGAGCTCCTGCGCCGGGCGGGAGGTCTTCGTCGCCAACGACGAAGTACGCGTCGGCACAGGAGGCGCCGGTGCCGGACGCGTAGGCATCGGCGGCGTCGGGACGGGCCGGGTCGGGACCGGCGGGGCCGGGGCCGGACGGGCCGGCATCGGGGGTGCAGGGAGCGGCGGGGGTGCCAGGAGGCCCTTCCGCCAGTCCTCGAGGCCGTCCGCGAGCCTGCCGGTCGCCTTGTCGATCGGGAGCATGCCGAACAGGCCGTTCGGGACCTTGACCCGGACCGTTCCGTGCGGGCCCTCGACGACCGCGGTGACGTCGAACCGGTAGAGCCGGTAGTGCCGCTGCCCTTCCTTGTTGCGCTCGTCGGTGTCGCCGACGGCGGTGGTCCGCTTGCGGCCGTTCATCCAGTTCTTGATGGTGATCGGCAGCCGGTCGAACATCTTGTGGTCACCCAGCGAACCGCCCATCTCGGGCCCGAGCGTGAACTGCCAGCCGCTCTCCTTCTCCACCTCGTGCTTGGGTTCCTCGTCGGTCTGCGTGTACGTCCGCTGCTTGATCAGGGTGCCCTCGGGCGGACCCAGGATCTCCGCGCCGTCCACCTCCAGGCCTACGACCGCCTTCTCGGCGCCGACCGGGACCTCGTAGGTCTGGTTCAGCAGCTCCTTGATGTGGGGCCGCAGCATGTTGCCGCTGGTGTAGTGCTGGTAGCGCAGCCCCGCCCGGGTGGTGAAGTTCAGGCCCGAGACATGCGGGGGCGCGGCGACGTCGAGAGCGGGCGGGGTGCGGTGGCGTACGGCGGTGACGGCGGCCCAGCGCCCGATGGCGGCGGCAGCGGGCACGGACCACGGGTGCAGGTTCTCCAGCAGCGCATCCGGCAGCTTGGGGACCTGTTCGGCCTGTTCGGCCTTCTGCGCCGGGACGGTCTCCTGCGCAGGGGCGGGCTCGGACACCTGGGGAGCCGGGGCGGCCGGCTGTTCCTGGGTCGGCTCGGGGCGCGGCTCGGCCGGCTGCGCCGGATTGCGCCTCTTGAGCGTGTTCGGCTTCGGCCCGGGGGTCCAGCTGACCTCGGTCTCGCGGGCCCCGGTGAGGTCGATGGGCTCGGGCCACGCCTCGACCGCCGCCGTGAGGTGCCGGGGCACGAGCAGGCGGACGCTGCCGCCCTCCACCTGCGGGGCGTTGCCCGGTGTGCCGTCTCCCGCGTCGTACCAGGTGAACACCCCCTTGTCACGGCTCGGTGCGCCGGTGAACAGCCGGGTGATCCGGCCGACGCCGCGGGCGGGCAGGGTCAGCGCCTCCGGCAGTTCGGTGGTGGCGCCCATCTCGACCCGGAAGGTGAGGTCGTGGTTGAACTCCTCCGACGCGTCCTTGGGGTTGGCCCGGTAGATCTTGACCGTCTTCTCGGCCTCCTCGTCCGCCTCACCGCGGGACGTGGAGTATTCGGCTCCGCCTTCCAGACCGCCGTGCAGCGACCCGGCACCGATCCGGCCGCGCAGATCCAGGCCGCCGCTGAACTCCGAGCCGGAGGCCTCGCTCTTCGACTTCTCGTCCACCGACTCGCCGCGCAGCGTGAGCTTGATGTCGTCCCGGGGCCGCTGCCCGGCCGCCGCGCCGAGCCTGGTCGCGGTGACCTTCACCCACAGGTAGCGGGTGGTGCCGAAGGGACCCGGCACCGGGAACCAGCGGCTCACCCCCTGGTTGGTGGTCAGGGCGTACCACTCGCTGCGCAGCGCGTCCGCGGAGAACGACGAACTCAGCGACCGCATCAGCAGGTTCGGCCGCGGACCGACACCCTGGACGCGCTCCGTGGTCACCACACCACGTCCGCGCAGCCGGTCGGTAATGGCGTCCAGGATCCCGTCGGCCCGCATCACCTCCGGGTGCCCGATACCGGAGATCAGGTCCTGGTGCAGGTAGCCACGGGTCCTGGGCGGCGGGGCGACGGACTGTTCCCGGGCGGTCGGCGACAGCCGGGCGGGGTCCGGTACGGACGCGGTGGCGGCCGCGGCCGTACCGGGGTCGGTGGCGTGCTCCTCCACGTCGGGCGGCGTGACGACGATCGTCGGGAGGGGGGCCGGGGCCGCGGCCGTGGTGGCGTAGGCCGCCGGGGCCGGGCCGACGGCCGACTCCTCGCCCTCGGGAGAGGTGATGACGATCGCCGGAACGGTGGCCGGGGCCGCTGCCTCGGCCGCGCCGGCCGCCGGAGCCTCGGCCCGGTCGGCCGCCGCGGTCCTGGTCGCGTCGGCGGCCGGGACCCCCGCGGGCATGATGTCGGAGAGCCGGCGTTCGGGGGTGAGCAGGTCGAGGGCCGCGTCGGCGGTCAGGAACTCCGTCGTCTCGGTGAGTTCCTTGCCGCGCCAGCGGACGTAGGTCACCTCGAAGACCGGCGTCGTACGCACCGTGTGGACGTCGCCGCTGTACGTCGCCCGGGTGATGTCGATCCGTCCGGCCGTCTTTCCGGAGCCGTCGCCCCACTTCTTGGCGGCCTCGCCGTATCCCAGCACGGTCAGCCGGCCGCCGAGGCCGCCGTGGTGCCCCTCCTCGTCGTTGGCGTCGGCGCCGAACCGGAACTGCGGTCCGACCGAGCCGGCCAGGCCGAGGGCCCACTCGCCCTCCTTCTCGACCGCGTGGCTCGCCGCGGCCTGGGCGTAGTGCTCGACCTCGACGTCCGGGCTGCGCCCGAGATCGCTCGGGGCACGGGTGTGCAGCCGTACCCGGAACGCCTGCTTGTGCCTGCCGTCCTTCGGAAGCTCCGACTGGTGCCCGAGGGAACCGGTCATGGCGCCGAACCGGGCGGTCAGGATCCCGGGGTGGGCGAGGTCCCGGATCTCCTCCGGCCACTCCGCCGGGTTGTGCAGCCAGCTGTCGGGCAGTCCGTGCTGCCTCGCGTACATGCGGGCGCCGAGCTGGGCCAGCTCCGGCATCAGGTGGAAGACCGGGTAGAGGCCGTGGGTGCCGCTGCTGAAGTCCAACGGCCGCTCGGTCGCCGGACGTTCGCCGGTGACCTCGGCCCGGCCCGCCGCCTGCGCCTGCTTCAGGGAGACGGGCTCGGCCGGTACGTGCTCGTGCGGGACGACGACGCGTGCGGTCGCGGGGTTGCTCCCGCTGAGGTACGACGGCTTCCTCGCTTCCGGTGTGACCGTCCACTGCAGGGTCATCCCGTAGCGGTGCTCGTCGACCTTCTTGGCCGTCTCCGTGCGCCGGTACTCCTTGGCCAGTCCGGCGAACTTGTCGCTCTTGCCCCAGGACCGGCTCAGCAGCCCGCGGAAGGCGCCCACGGCGAGCCGAAACGGCGGGGTCTTCAGGTGCAGGGAGCCGATGTTGAACTCGTGCTCCGGAATGGCCAGCCGGGCACCGCCGCCGAACGCGAACCGGGCCTTGCTGCCCTTGCCGCGCTCACCCGCGACCGTCGCGCCGTTGACGACACGGGCATTGACCTTCATCGTGTACGTCTGGCCCAGCGGGTTGTCCTCGTTCACCGGACCGGTGAGCGGGTTGGCTCCGGTGACCCGGTCTCCCCAGCTCATCTTCGCCGACACCTTGTAACGGTGCCCGCCGACCTCGATGGTGCGGTGGATACCGAGCAGTGCCTGGTTCGGATCGGCCTCCAGGGCGGACCGGCCGTAGAACATCGCGAGATCCCGGTCGGCGTTCGCCCAGTCGCTCTTCGAGGCCTTCTTGGCTCCGGCCGCCTTGACGTGGTGCCGCTCGATGGCGTCGCGGAGGTCCTGCTGGAGGGTCTCGGAGCCCGGCAGGGCGATGGGCATGCCGAAGCCGAGGCCCCGGCGTGCGGCCAGCGGCAGCGGCTCGCGCGGATGCGGCGGCAGCAGGCCCGGACCGGACACGCCCATGCCGAAGCGGAACGGCGAGCGCACGGTCGGCAGCTTCTTGACCTGCCGACGGGCGGGCAGCGCGAAGACCCGGTGGCGCCGGGCGTTCTCGCCGCCGTCCGCCGGGCGCAGGTCCGCGGTCCAGCCCGGACCGACCGTGCCCTCCACGAACTGGGCCGCCTCGCGCTGCGGCACGCTCTGCTCGGACTCGGTGGTGACGACGACCGGGGCGATGTTGTGGGTGCTGGACTCCATGGTCGCGGTCAGCCGCAGCCCGGTCCGGTAACGGCTCTGGTCGCCGAAGACGTTCAGCACCGTGTGGCTCATGTGGGCGGTGTCCAGGGAGTAACCGGCACCGCGGTCGCCGCTCACGGACGCGCCGACGGCGGGGGCGACGCCCTTCACCTCGACCGACTCGTGCTCCGGCGCCTCCTGCCCGGGGGTAGTCTCGGGGTCGGTGCCCGCCGCCGACGCGTCGGAGCCACCGCCGCCGATGCCGGCCGTGTTGTAGCCGCCGCCGAGCCCGGCGACCGACGCCCCCTTGGTGGACGCCGTGCGGCTGAAACCGGCGCCGATGTCGTCACGTGTCGCGACGTTGGTGTCGCCCAGGTACTGAAGGCTGTCGACCGTGGCCTGGATGCGCAGATGCCCCTGGAACTTCTTGCCCAGCGGTCCGGAGACCTCGATGCTGTTGGAGACGTCCCCGCCGGCCCACCAGGCATAGCGGTTGCGTGCGGTCGGCTCGCTGAGGAAGCCCTGGGACTTGTCCATCCCCAGCCCGGTCATGATCTTCTTCACGTGCGGGGCGGGAAGGCCGGCGGCGAGGAGATTGCGGTGCAGTCCCGCGATGGCGGGGGTGAGGTTGACCGCGTTGAGCAACTCCCTGGCCTGGGACGGCCCGGTCCTGCGGGGCTTGACGGGGCGGGGCCGCTCGGGGGCGTTGAGGTCCGGCTGGTGCTGGCCCTCCTCGGAGTAGGGGGCGGGGAGGTCGACGTGCACCCGGTCGGGCACGGTGACCAGGCGACCCGCCTGAGTGGCCTCCTCGCCGCCGACGAAGACGTGCATCTCCAGTCCGGCCGTGAACCGGTTGAACTTGTTGATGAAGGGCTTGCGGCCGGACAGGATCGTCTGCCCCCAGGAGTTGCTCTTCTCCTTCGACGAGCCGACGAGGACCTGCGGGACGGCGAGGGCGGCGATCGAGGCGGCGACACTGGTGCCCAGGTTGAGGGCCGTGAACAGGATGGAGTCGGCGCCCTGGACCGTCTCGCGGCTCGTCTCACCGCCGGTCTGGGTCACCGCGAAGCCGACCGGGTACTCGCTGACGTCGCCCGTCTTCGGAGGCACCGGGGTCAGAGCCCGCACCATGGGACGGAGCCACACCAGCCGGCCGTCCACGACCACCGTATGGCCCACCGCGAGCACGTTGTCCCAGTCCTTGGGCTTCTTGTCCAGCAGCAGTTTCTGGACCTCGTCCCGGATCCCCGCGCGCAGCGCGTCGTGCGGTCCGGGGCCGGGCAGGACGAGAGACTGGCTGACCCGGCCCGCCCAGAGCCGGGCCCGCTTCTCGGTGAACTTGATCTGCTTGACCGAGTCCGGTACGACGGCCTGGCCCAGCGCGCCGAAGGACAGGTACCAGGGCTCGCGCACGTCGTCGGGCGGCGTGACGACGTTCTCGGGAACGGGGGGCTGGACGGGGGCCTCGCCCGAGGTGTTGCTGTCGGCCGATGTTCCGGCAGAGGCTTCGGCAGAGGCTTCGGACGACGCCCCGGCTGAGGTCTCGGCCTGGTCCTCTGTTGCCGGGTCCGTGGTGGCCGGGTCCGTGGTGGCCGGCTCTTCGGCCGTCGGCTGCGTGGCGGAGGCTCCCGTGCCGGCCAGGCCGTCCGGGTCCAGGGTGATACGGACCGCGGTGGCGCCCCTGGTCCCGGCCGGCCCGGTCGGGACCAGGTGGATGTAGGACGAGTCGGCCACGAGGGTGTGCCGCGCGGTGCCGGGCGCCGGGAAGCCGGGGTGTTCCAGCAGCTCATCCCGGTTGTACACCTGGCCGAGCCAGCCGGTGTCCCCGAACAGCAGTGCCCCGGACGCAGGATGGACGAAGTCACCGCCGTACCGCACCCAGCCGTCCGCGGACAGCACCTCGCCCGAGGGCATCCTGACGCTGCCCATGTCGCTGACGTCGTACTCGACCGGCGCCGAACCGAGTGGGCTCGGGCGCCGATACGTGAACCATTGCTCCCTGGCCTTGCCCTTGCCCTCGCCCTCGCCCGTGGGCAAGGGCAGAGTCGGCGCGGGTACCTCGGTGAGCTTCCCGACGCGACGCGGCCCTTCGAGGACCACCGGCTGGCCGATCGGCCAGCCGTCCGTGTACGGGTCGACACCCGTGTCCGGCAGCCCGCCGTCCCGCAGGACAAGCCGCTGCACCGACGCCGAGGCCGCGCCGACGTCACCGGACGACGTGTACTCGGCCTCGTCGCCCGGCGCTCCGCCGGGTGCCATGCCCAGCCTCAGGCCCATGACCGCGCGAGCGGTCACCTCCGCCGTCGACTTCGGGTCCTTCCTCCAGTACGTCGGCAGCTCGGCGTACTCGTGCGCCACCTTCGCGGTGCTCGCGGAGCCGTACGGCCACTTCACCTCCCGCAGCACCCTGTTCACGTCGGCCTTGAGCTCGGAGAGCGCGGAGGCCGACAGCCCGTCGGCGGCCGACTGCTGCTGCTCCTGCCCTTGCCGCTGCTCCTGCTCCTGCCCCTGCCCCTGCCCCTGCCCCTGCCCCTGCTGCGACGGCACCGGCTCCGTCGTGTTCCAGTACGTCTCCTCGAACGCGCGGACGTGCTCCTCCCGGATGCGACCGATCTCCTGGCGGGCCCAGCCGGCAACCGCGTCCGAGGTCACGGTCACGGCATCGATCCGCACGTCGGACAGAGCGTCGGCCAGGTCCTGGTGCGCGAGATGACGTACGCGGGCCGCCTCCCGCAACGCGTCGAGCGCGAAGGCGAGTTCCGCCATGGCCGGGATGCGGGCGTCCGGCTTGGGGCCTGCCTCGTACGCGACGAAGCCGTTGACGAGCGCCGCCTGCTGCGTCTTGTGCCAGAAGGCCAGCTCCTCGGACCAGTCGGAGTCCGCGCTCCGGGCCCGGGTCAGCTCGGTGGCCTGCCGGACGACGTCGCCCATGGACTCGGCCCGGGTCAGGAAACGCGCCGCCACGTTCCGGACAGCCGCATCCAGGCGGCCCACCGTCTCCGCGGGGGGCCGGCCCTGGCCGGCGGCGAGCCACTCCGCGGTGTACTGCTCGCGCAGCTCCCGAAGCCGGCCGCCGTACCAGGCGCGCTGCTCCTGGGCCCACGACGGGCGCCCGCGCGTGAGGTCGACCCCGTCGGGGAGGGAGAGCGCCTTCCGGAACTCCTCGCGCGCGAACTCCTCGGCCCACCAGTCCCTGGACGCCTGCTGGTACTGCTGCCGGAACTGCTGCACCAGCTCCGGGGCCGGATCCTCCTGGCCGGTGGTGATCGCCGCGGCCATCGCCTGGCGGAAGTCGTCCCGGATCGACCGGGCCACGCGCGAGCTGCCGAAGTAGGTGTCCGCCAAGCGCAGCTTCGCCGACGACAGGGCGACCTCGCGGTCGAAGACCGCGTTCGCCTCCGCCGTGGCCTTCGCCTGGCTGTAGTCCCGTGCGAGCCTCGCATCCAGCTCGGCGCGCAGGGTGTCGTGGTCGGTGTCGGGCTGCTGTGCCGCCTGCGTCCACCGGTCGGCGAACCACTCCCGGGCCTGCACCTGCTCCGTGTACGGGATGGTCTGCCGGAACGCCGGGGTGTCGGCGAGCCGCTGCTCGAACTCCTGGTACACCTGTGCACGGAGTTCCAGCCCGGCACCAAGGTCCGCCAGCGCCCTGCCCGGGCCGTCCGTAGGAAGCGACACCTGCTGTGTCCGCGCGTCGGCGGACCCGGTGCCCCGAGCGGACGTCGCGGCGGCCTGCTCGTGCGGTCGGCCGGATTCCTTGAACGGGGCCCGCTCGACCGTCAGTCTGGACAGGTCGACCTTCCACTCAGGGTTCTGCCGCCACTGCCGGTATTCCGTGTCGAGTTTCGCAGCGTCGTCGTAGAGGGCCTGGATCTTCTCCTGAGCGGTGCGCACCGCCGTGCCGAGATCGTCCGGCGTCCGGGCCCCCGTCATCTCCTCCTTGAAGGAGTCCAGGACCTGCCGGCTGTCCTCCTGGAAGGTCCGGCGAGCGGCCTGGGAGCCGATGGCCGACGCATGCGTCTCGACCTGCCGGCGCACGTCGGACTCGGCCTCCAGCGAGGTGAATCTCTGCCGCAGCTGCGCCCGCCACGTTTCCTGCTCGGCGCGATGGCGGGGCATCTCCACCTCGTGCACGAGATCGCGCCACGCCTGACCGCGTGCCGTGCCGAAGACGTCGCCGTCCGCCCGCTCCGTGCCGAGCGCGGCTTCGACGTCGCGGCCGTTCGGGCCGTAGATCTCCTGGTGGGCCTGGCCGGCATCGCTGCGGAAGTCGTCGGCCACCTTGCCCAGGTCGTACCCGTTCAGCGCGTAGCGCCCGGAGACCGTTCCGGCCGCTTCGTCGACCTTGCTGGTCAGCTCGTTGAACCGGCGGCCTCCGTCGGCCAGCGCCTCGTCGAAAGCGCTCTCGTAGGCCAGGCGGTCATCCAGGGATCGGGTGTACGGATCCAGGACCGCATCGTTGAAGGCCGTTTCCCGTGCGTTCAGTTCCTCGGCGGACCACTGGCCCTCCTCGGGCATCCCGACATGCTCGCGGTAGGCATCGGCGAGCGTCTTGTACATGTCGTCCTGAACCCGCTTGGCCTGCGAGTCCAGTTCGGTCCCCTTCCGGACGCCGGCGGCCGCGTGGAGCGAGTAGTCCGCCTTCTCCAGGACGGCGTGCAGGGGGGCCGTCTGCCGCATCAGCAGAATGTGCGACTGACTCAGTTCGGCCGTGTACGCGGCCCAGTCGTCGGCGGACAGTTCCTCCGGCCTGCGCGAGCCGAGGATTCCGGCCATCGCGTCGTCCAAGGCCTTGCCGTAGTCGGCGAGTATCTTGTCGGTGACGTTCCGGGAGGCGACGTACCGATTACCGCGCAGCTCGTCGGCCTGCTCGCGCAGGGCGCGCTCGGCGGCCTTCGCGTCCAGCCGGCCCGCCCAGCGGTCCCCCAGTTCGCTGAGGGCCCGGTTGAACTGGTGTGCCGCGTCGGCGTATTCGGCGCTGGTGAGCTCGCGCACCGGCCGGCCGTCGGCGAGTTCGCCGGTGGTCTGGGCGTACTCGTCGAGGAAGTCCTTGCGTACCGCGGCGATGTCGTCGGAGTTCCGGTCCAGGCCTCTGGCGTCGGCCATGGCGTCGAAGGTGCGCGTGGCGTCCTCGGCCAGCGTCAGCCGGGTCTCCAGGCCGCGCACCATGGCGTCGAACCGCGGCTGGGCCCCGCTGACCAGGTCCGTCATGAAGTCCCGGTGGACCAGGTTCCCGTCCAGTTCCAGCTGCCGGGTGATGTCGCGCAGATCGGCGGTGAACTCGTCCAGGAAGTCCGTGCGGAGGTTCGCCTCGTCCTTCGCCGAGAACGGCCGCCGGTCGAACAGCGCCTCGGAGACGAACAGGTTTCCACCGGGGCGGTCCGGATGGGTCAGGGCGCGGTCGAAGGCCTCCGACGCCGCATCGCGCAGCTGACGCACCGCGGCCTCCAGCGCGAACTCCTGGGGAAGTCCTTCGTAGAGGCTCTGCTTCGCGGCTTCGCCCTGCCGGGCGCTGATGTCACCCTGCTGGACGGCGTCCTCGATGCTCTCCAGCCGTGTTTCGAGCCGCTGCTTGACCTCCTCCCGCCACGGCCGCGGCTGACCGCTCTGGAACCTGTTCTCCTCGCGGATCATCCGGTCGGCCAACGAGCGCGCCGACAGGTCGTGTTCCAGATTCCCGAGGTGGTCCTCCAGCTTGGCGGTCAGCGCCTCCTCGAACGCATGGGTGCCGGGGTCGGTCTCTCCCGCTCGCCGGTACTGCTCGAAGCGGGCCTCGTGGTAAGCGCTCGCCACGGTGGAGACGAGGTCCTCCGGGACGCCGAGCTTGCGGGCCCAGTCCTTCGGCCCGGAACTCTCGTCCGACGACCGCCGGATCGCCTCGACGAGCTCGACGGGCGACGGACCCCGGTAGCTGTCGTCGAGCACCGACTCCAGTGCCTTGACGAGCTTGGCCTGCAGCGGAGAGTGCGACACGGCGCCGGTCTCGTGGTCTATCCCGACCTGCAGTTCGTCGGCCCGCTTCTCCGGATGTTCCTTCAGGTAATTCTGGTGCTCCTCCACCGCCTTACGATAGGAGTCGGCCATCCCCTCGGCGTAGCGGTCCGAGACGCCCTCGCCCCTGACGACGGCCTCGATGTCGGTGACCGCCTCGGACCTGACCGCGGGATACTCGTGCGACAGGTCGCCGCGGACGTCGTCGAAGGCGTTCCACAGCCGCTGGTTGTGCTGCAGCCGCTGCTCGGCCCGCTCCGCCTCCTCCGCGAGCCTGCCTTCGTACGTCTCGTTCTGCCGGCGCTGTGCTTCCTCGTACGCGGCGTTCTTCGCCTCCGACACGTCGTGCCGGTAGTCGTACGAGACCTGCTCGTGCCCGGACTGCTCCCCGGCCCTGTCCCCGGACTGGGCGTGCGCCGGGTCGGCGTCGGTGCCGGTGGCGGCCAAGTCGTGCCGCGCCGTCCGGTCCGCCGAGCCGTGGTCCCCGGCCTGTCCCTGTGTCGTCTCGTGCGCCGCCCCCGACGCGTCGGTGACGTCGGTCGCGTCGGCGGACTTCGCAGTGGCGGACCTGGACGTGGCGTCGGCGGACCTGGAGGTGGCGTCGACGGAACGCGACGCCGCCTCGGCACGGCTCGCCCCGGTGATCCCGGCCCTGGTCTCCTCGGCGCGGACCACCGCCTCGGCGCGCGGCGCGCCGGCGGTCTTCCCGTCGGCCTCCTCGCGAACCGCGGCCGTGTTGCGGTCCTCGGCCCTCTGGCGCTTCGCGGCCTCCCTGAAGTCCGCGACCCGCTGCCGTTCCGCCTGGGTGACGGTGCTCTCGACGGACCTCCCCTCCGGAGCCGTCCGCCCGGACTCGGCTTCTTCGGACCTGGTGGCCGACCGCGCTTCGTCGGCGCCCCGCTGGGCGCGTGACGTCTCGCCCGGCGCACCCGTCCGGGTCTGCCCGGCGCCGTCGGCCTCGGACGCGGCCCTGGCCGACGCCCCGTGCACCGTTCCGTCGGGCCGCAGGATCCCGTCGGCCGCCTCCACGGGGGTGGTCCTGTCCTTCGCCGGTCCGGCGAACGCGGCCGAGTCGCCGCCCTCGCCCGACGCGGACCTGGCGTCCGCCCTGCCCGCGGGCCGCACCTGCCGGCCGCCCGGTCCGGCGGCCGACTTCAGCGGCTCACGTCCCGCGTTCGGAACCGTGCGGGTCCCCTCGGCGGCACCGGAGACACGCTGCCCCTGGTCCGTCCCCGAACGTACGGCGGTGTCCCCGAGGTTGGCCCGGGTGCCGATGTCCCTGGCCGCGGCGCCGCCGTCCGCCGTGCCGCGGGCGCCCTGCTCCCCGGCCGCGGACCTGGGAGCGGTGCTTCCCGCCGTCTGTGGCGTGCCCGTACGGCCGCCGCCCTCGACCTGCCCGACCGACGCCTCGCGCACCGGGGTCGTCGGATGGACGACCTCCGGCTTCCCCGACGCGACGGACTGCACCGGAGACACCGTCTCCTCGGCCCCCGCGGTGCGGGCGCCCGTGTCCGGTGTGGCGGCGTGATTGTCGCCGACGGCCCGCAGCGCGCTCTGCGCCTGCCGCACCCCGGCGTCGACCGCCTTCCCCACGCCCGGTACCGCGTTGCTCCCCGTGTCCTGCACCCTGCCGCCTGCGGCGTCCGTCGTCGGGCTCGGGGTCTGGGGAGCCACCTCGTGCGGAGTGGCGGTGGACGGCTGGGCGTCCAGGTTCGTCCGCACCGCCTGCCCGGCGCCGGAGGCGCCCACCGACTCCTGGCCGCCGGTCGAGTGTCCTGCCGTCGAGGCGTCCACGGTCCGCTGTGCGGCCTGTGCCGTCTTGGCCACGCCGCTGAGACCGGAGCCGACGTCGTGCAGGACGCTCTGCCCGGTGGAGCCGTCCGTCGCGCCGCTCGTGATCGTGTTCGCGTTCCCGCCGGCCGTCTCGGTCTTCGGCGCGGGCTGTACGGGCTGGGTGGAGCCGTCGGTCACCGTCCTGACCGCCGAGGAACCGCCGGGCGAGGTGCCGGCGTCCACCGGGGTCACCTTGTTCGGTACAGCTGTCCCGCCGTCGGTGTTCGGGCCGTCGGCGGCGCCGGTCGTCGTCACCTTGGTCGGCGTCGGCGCCGGTGCCGTGTCCACCGACGTGCGCACCGTGGTGCCCGTGAGCGTCTGGGTGACGGCGGAGTTGATCTCGACGTCCGAGGACAGTGTCAGGTCGGACTTGGTGAGGCCCTTGGAGGAGTCGGCGATCGTCCCGCTGACGGAGGAGACGGAGGTGACCGAGGACGGCAGGGTCAGGCCCGTACCGGTACCGGTGCCCGTCGACGAGTTGCCGACCGAGGTCCCCACGTCGCCGGCGCCGACGTTCACGTCCCCGACGTTCATATCCGCCTTGAGGATGTCCAGCTTCTCCCTGGCCACATTGACCAGGCCCTTGGCGGCGGAGGCCACGGCGACGCCGATCCCGCCCCACAACACCAGGTCCGAGATGAAGCCGGGGATCTGCTCCAGGGAGGTGGGGACGGGGATGAGCTGCTGGGCGGTCGTCTGCAGACCGGCGGCGGCGTTGCCCGCCGCCACCGACGCCGCGTTGACGCCCATGAACTCGATGCCGAACCGGGCGACGTTCCCGGTGACGCCGGCCATCGTCACCACCCAGTCGGGCAGGGTCTCGCCGACTGCGGCGGCAGCGCTGCCGACGAACTGGCCGACACTCTTCCCCACGTTCACCAGGAAGGTGAAGATGCTCCCCATCATCCCGCCGACCTCCGCGAGAAGTCCGGCCGCAGCACCGAGGAGGCCGAGGAGTTCCGGTGCCACGAACAGGAGCGCGCCGAGAAGGACACCGACGATGCCCGCGATGAGCTCCGACAGCGACTGCTTCGCGAGCGTTGCCTCCTGCTCCGTACGGAGCATGGCGTAGTAGTTGATCATCTCGCCGGTGTCCCAGAACTCTTCGATGATTTCCATCACCGCTTCGCGCTGGTCGGAGAAGGCCTGAGTCATCCACATCTCGGCATCGCCCTGCCATGCCCCGAGGTTCAGATCGAACTCGGCGTCGGTCATCCTGGCGGCCTGCTCGTCCAGGAAGTCGCCGAAGTCGATGAGGGCGTTTCCGAGTTCGTAAACCGGGTTAGGGTCCCAGTTTTTGACGGGGCTGAACGTGTCGTCGGACATGGTCGGGGGCTACCTCAGAATCCGGTCTCGTTGACCGCGGTGGTGTGGTAGTTCTCGTTCTGCACGCCGCTCGGCTGGTCCACCGTGTCGGTCGGCGAGCCGGAGTCGGTCGAGCCGCTCTTTGCCAGCACTATCCCGTTGTGGAAATTCCAGAACATCGCCTTGACGGCACCCTCGCCGTTGGCGTAATTCTGTGCGGCTTTGCCGATGCCTGCGGTCAGGATATTGAGGACGCCCTTGGAGGAGTCCGCCTGCGTGCCGTAGAGCTGCTCCGTCACCGTCGTCCAGCGTGTGTTGAACTCGTCGGCGACGTCCGCCGCATCTCCGGTCCAGGAAAGCCGCAGTTCGCTCAGGGAGTTCATGATGTCGGCGAGCGCGTCACTGATGTTCTGCCCGGCCGAGCTCACCTGGTCGCACGCGGCAGTGAGGGCGTTCGGATCCACCGAGAGCGTGACCGCGTTGTAGTCGTGGGGAATGTGCGACATTGGCTGATACCTCCTCAGGATCCCTGCGAATTGGCGATGTTGGCGTTCTCGGCCGAGATGTAGTTCTCTTTGCTGGTCATCATGCGCTCGATCATGTCGGTGAGGAGATCCTGGAGGTCATTCATGACTTTGGTGACTTGGGTCGAGACATCGCTGAACGAATTGCCGGCGGGGCCCTTCCAGGCGTCTTCGACGATGCGATACTGATCCTGGACGGTGTTGATGTTGTCCTCGATCACATCGGCCCGGTTCCGGACCAGGGTGATGCAATCACCCAACTGACCGATGTCGACGGCCCAGGCCGCCGGGGTCATCACCGTCGAGCCGTCGGCGAGCAGGTAGGAACCGTCGCTCTGCAGGGTGGCGCCTTCGATTCCGTTGTCGGTGACGAGGTAGGTGGAGCCGTCGGACGCGGTGAAGATGCCGGTCTGGGTGTCGAGGGTGCCGGTCAGCACGGTGCCGTCCGCCAGGACGACGGTGGTCCCGTCGGAGGAGTAGAAGTCGCCGCCCGACATGTAGCCGTAGAGAACGGTGCCGTCGGGCAGGGTCTTGGTCACCCCGTTGCTCAGGAAACTGCCGTCCGGAGTGCTGATGCCGTGCTCGACCTCGCCGTCCGCCGAGACGTAGACGGTCCCGTCCTGGGAGATCCAGCCGCCGTCCTGGGTGGCGCTGCCCAGCAGCGTCTGGCCGTCGACGCTCTGAGAGACGAGGAACTGCCCGTCCGCGGTCGTCTGTCCGTTCAGGACCGTGCCGTCGGGCTGGATCTCGACGGTCCCGTCCTCCGACACCCACGTGCCGTCGCTCAGGACGCTTCCGTACACCTGCTGACCGTTGACGGTCCGCACCTGGCCGTTCGGCAGGAACGTACCGTCCGGCGAGGTCAGCCCACTCTCCACCTCACCGGTGGGAGAGACGTACACCGTGCCGTCCTGGGAGATCCAGCCGCCGTCCTGGGTGTCGGTGCCCAGCAGCGTCTGTCCGCCGACGGTCCGCGAGGTGAGTGACGAAGTGTCCGAAGTCGACTCCTCGGACTCGTCCGCGGAGGTGTCCTCGGCCGAGTCCGACGTGGCGGTCCCGTCATCGACGGAGCCGTCGTCCGCGACGGTGGTCGTGCCCTCGTCGGAGACCGTCGTCGCACCGTCGTCAGAGACGGTGGTCGTGCCGTCGTCCTCCCCGGCCGTCGTCGTGCCGTCCCCGCTCGACGTGTCGCCGGCTGGCACGAACGATCCGTCGGACGAGGTCTGCCCGTACTCGACCTCGCCGTCCGCCGAGACGTAGACGGTCCCGTCCTCGGAGATCCACCCGCCGTCCTGGGTGTCCGATCCGAACAACGTCTGACCGTCGACGGTGCGCTCAGTCAGAAACTGCCCGTCCGACGAGGTCTCCCCGTGTTCGACCACGCCGTCGGCGGTGACCATCGTCGTCCCGTCCTCAGACAGAAACGACCCATCATCCAGCTGCGTCCCATAAACGGTCTGACCATCGATCTGCTGCACCTCACCATTCGCCAAGAACGAACCGTCAGGCGCCGTCAGACCACGCTCCATCTCACCATCCGACGAGACATAAACCGTCCCGTCCTGCGAAATCCACCCCCCATCCTGCGTATCCGAACCCCACATCGTCTGACCGTCGACGGTCCGCTCAGTCAGAAACTGCCCGTCCGACGAGGTCTCCCCGTGTTCGACCACGCCGTCGGCGGTGACCATCGTCGTCCCGTCCTCAGACAGAAACGACCCATCATCCAGCTGCGTCCCATAAACGGTCTGACCATCGATCTGCTGCACCTCACCATTCGCCAAGAACGAACCGTCAGGCGCCGTCAGACCATGCTCCACCTCACCATCCGACGAGACATAAACCGTCCCGTCCTGCGAAATCCACCCCCCATCCTGAGTGTCAGAGCCCCACACATCCTGACCATCAACAACCCGCTCCGTGACGAACTGACC
>NZ_JBEOYD010000035.1:99755-121528 GCF_040296885.1 Streptomyces sp. NPDC001980
TGTGACCATCGTCGTCCCGTCCTCCGACAGAAACGACCCATCATCCAAACGCGACCCATAAACCTCCGCACCATCAATGGTGCGCACCTCACCATTAGCCAAAAACGAACCGTCAGGCGCCGTCAGACCACGCTCCACCTCACCATCCGACGAAACATAAACCGTCCCGTCCTGCGAAATCCACCCCCCATCCTGAGTGTCAGAGCCCCACACATCGTGGCCGTCGACAGTCCGCTCCGTGACGAACTGGCCGTCCGACGTCGTCTGACCATGCTCGACCACACCACCGGCAGTGACCATGGTCTTCCCGTCCTCGGACAGGAACGAGCCGTCGTCCAAACGGGTCCCGTACACCGACTGGCCGTCGATCTGCTGGACTTCACCGTTTGCCAGGAACGCGCCGTCCGGTGCGGTCAGACCGTGTTCCACCGTGCCGTCGCTGGAGACGTAGACCGTGCCGTCCTGGGAGATCCAGCCACCGTCCTGGGTGTCGGACCCCAGCAGGTGCTGGCCGTCGACGGTCCGTGCGGTGAGGTCCTGGCCGTTCGACGTGGTCTGCCCGGGATCCGTGTCGCCGGTGTCCGGGGTGGTATTCGTCGAGCTCGCTTCCCCTGTTTCCGGTGGTGTGGACGTGGCGGCGGACGAGTGGGGCTCGCCCGCCCCACTCTCGTGCGCTGCGGATGCGGGGACCGTGAGTTGTGTGTTGCTGCCGGCGTCCGCGTGACCCGTCGGCGTGTGGCCTTCGTGTCCGCCGTGGCCCTCGTGGTGTCCGTGGCCGACATGGCCCTCCGCGTGGGTCTCCCTGGTCGCCGGGGTGAAGAAGTCCCTGTCCAGGTGAATCAATGAACCGTCGGCGGACAATTGACCGGCTTCACCGGGAACGGAATCGTGACCGTCGACCACGGGTTCCGCCGGAGCAGAGCTCTGTGTGTCCGGTGTCGGGACGGCGTCGTCCTGGCCGGCCGACGCGGTCGCGGGTTCGAACAGCCCCCGGTCCAAGGGAATCAACGCCCCGCCGTCGGTGTGCGCGTTCGCCATCTCTTCCCGTCTCCTCTCCCCGCCCCGTCGGCGACTCCATAGGTGTCCGCACGTTAAGGGTCGTGTGGCGGCAAGGGATTTCGTAGTTCCTTGTTCCTGACGAGGGAGACGTCCTGGAATGGGGACGTCGAGCGACTCTCCATATCCCGGCACCATGGACAGGTCGATCAGAAGGCCGATGGCCGAAGAAAGCGGGGTGTCCCATGGGCGACAGCGACAGCGACGACGTAAGCCCGCACGCATCGAAATACCAGAGCGACCCCTGGGTACCGAACGTGGACCCGGACGCGAGTGATCACGGCGACGAGGAAGACGCGGCCGAAACCTACGCCGAGATCTACGGGGTCACGGCGACAACCAACCCGACAGACGACTCGGACAACGACAAGCCGGACGATATGGTGACCATGCCGAAGCTGAGCATGGCCTACACCACGTCCCCCGACCTGGTGCCCACCGAACCGGGAGGCGGGTCGGACGACGGTCCTCCTCCGCTTCCGGACACCAACGCCTTCTCGATCGACCTGGGTGCGCTGCGTAGCGCGGAGCAGACTTTCCTCGATGCCGTCTCGAACATGACAAGCGCGTACGAAACGCTGCGGACCAAGGTGCAGGCCGCCATCGACGATCCCAATCTGTTCGGTCAGCAGGACGGTCACCTTCAGGTCAGCGGCCGGATGACGAGCTGGGTCCCGGACGAACTCGCCGAAAGCGGAGCCCAGTTCGCCGAGGCGATCAACCCGCAGCTGACGAAGGTCATGCAGGACGGTGCGGGCGGCATCGAACTGGTGGGCACCTTCACCGCGTTGCTGAACAACGCCGGCCAGACCTACGCGGAAACGGACGCGAAGTCGTCCATGACGGATCCGACGACCGCTCAGCCGGCCGTGCAGGTGAGTGACACGGAGTCGACCTCGGCGATCTGACGCGAACAGGGCATGCGGAAGGGCGCCCGGCCGAGAAGCAAGTCGGCCGGGCGCCCTTCCGCATGCCCCCGTCGGGCGCCCTTCAGCCGACGGCGACGGCCGGCAGGTCGTCCGGCAGCAGGGTCACCAGGTCCTCCGTCGTCGGCTCCACCAGTTCCACGACCCGCTGCGCGTGCCGTTCCGTCATGCGCTGGAAGATCTGGCGGGCGGTGCGGCCGTTGCCGAAGCGGTCGTCGCGGACGAGCGCGCCGAAGTAGGCGAGCAGGGCCTCGCGGGTGTCCTGCGGCAGCTCGTACTCGTGCTTGGCCGCGTGGAACTCGACGATGCGGCCCAGTTCCTCGCTGCCGTAGTCGTCGAACATCAGGGTGCGGGTGAAGCGGGAGGCCAGGCCGGGGTTGATGTCGACGAAGCGTTCCATCTCGTCGGGGTAGCCGGCCACGATGACGACTATGTCGTCGCGGTGGTCCTCCATGAGTTTGACCAGGGTGGCGATGGCCTCGCGACCGTAGTCGTTGCCCTGTCCGGCGGGGGTGAGGGCGTACGCCTCGTCGATGAACAGGACGCCGCCGAGGGCCCGTTTGAAGACGGCCGTGGTCTTGGGCGCCGTGTGGCCGACGTACTCGCCGACCAGGGACGCCCGGTCGGCCTCGATCAGGTGGCCGCGGGAGAGCAGGCCGAGCGCGGCGAGGACTCGGCTGTACAGGCGGGCGACCGTCGTCTTGCCGGTGCCGGGGTTGCCGGCGAAGACCAGGTGGCGGCTGAGGGGCGGGGCGGCGAGGCCGGCCTCGGTGCGCTGGCGGACCAGCTGCATGACCTTGACCATGGTGCTGACGTCCTGTTTGACGCTCCCCAGACCGATCAGGTCGTCGAGTTCGGCGAGGACTTCGGAGAGGCTCTCGGCGCGGGTCTGCCGGGTTCCGGCGCTCTTGCCGTCCGCCGTCCCGGGGCCGGGACCGCCGGACTGCCCGCCCGGTGCCACCGCGAGCGCCGCGGCGCCGCCCGGCGCGGGCAGCGGCTCACCGCCCAGTGCCTCCTCGGGCATGGTGCTGATCTTCACGTCGTCGACGCGGCATCGCTCGATCGTCGGGTCGGCGCCGTCGGCGAGTTTGAGGTCCTCGTCGGTGTCGTGGATACGGCAGCCGCGCAGGAGCGGTGTCGCCGCGCTGCCGACGTAGACGGCCGGGAAGCCGGTGGCGCTGATGTCGCAGTCCTCGAAGCGGCCGGCGGCGTTGTCGGCGATGTAGAGGCCGTTCTTCGCGGTGCCGGTGACGGTGGTGCCGCGCACCCGGGGCCGGGCCTTCGCCTGGACCACGAGGCCGGTGCCCTTGGTGTCGGTGATGGAGCAGTCGGTGAGCCAGGCGGCGGCGCCCTCGCGGACGAAGACTCCGGCGGCCCCGGTGCCGGTGACGCGGGTGTCGACGACGAGTGCGGCGGTGCCGGCGCCGATGTCGATGCCGACACCGGTGCAGGAGCTTACGGAGCAGTCGTCGACGAGGGGGCGGTGTTCGGTGCGCAGGCCGATGCCGGTGGCGGCCTTGGTGATCCGGCAGCCGCGGGCGGACAGGTCGCCGCCGTCGACCTCGATGCCGCACAGTTCGGTGTCGTCGATCTTGGTGTCGGTGAGGGTCAGCAGGGCCTGGTCCACGCTGCGCAGCCCGTGTTCCGGGGTGCCCTGGACCCGGCTGTCGCGGACCGTCACCCGGCTGCCGCCCCCGGCGTGGACCCCGGTGTAGGCGGAGACGGTGACGGCGCAGTCGACGAGGGTGAGGTGGGCGGTGTCGGAGGCGTAGACGCCGTTGGCGCCGGAGCGGGTGAAGGCTCCGCCGCGTACGTCCACCTGTGCCTCGCCGCCGACCGCGAGGCCGGAGCCGGTGGTGTCGGTGGTGGTGATGTCGTGCAGCCGGAGCCGGCCGGAGCCGGTGGCGACGACGCCGGCCGCGCGGATGTCGCTGACCCGGCAGTCGACGAGGGAGGCGACGGCCCGGCCGGTGACGTGCACGCCGTCCCGTCCGGTGCGGGCGATCTCGCAGCCGCGCAGCGCGACCCCGAACTCACCCCCGGCGGACGGCGCTTCACCGGCCGTGTCGTCGTCGGGGGCGGCGTCGGCCCCGGCGTCGCCGGTGATGACGACTCCCCCGGCCTCGCTGTCCCCGATCCGGCAGGTCCGCAGCACGGGCCGGGCGTTGTCGTCGATGGCGACGGCCGCGGCGCCGGTGTGGGTGACGGCGCAGAGCTCCAGGGCGGCGCGGGCCGCGCCGGTGACGCGGATGCCGTGGCCGCCGGTGCGGGTCACCGAAACCCGGGTGAGGGTGGGGGCCGCGCCGTGGTCGACCAGGATGCCGACGGCGTCCACGTCGCTGATCCCGGTGTTCTCCACGACGGCGCGGCTGTCGCCGCCGAGGTAGAGCCCGATGTCCCCGGTGTGGTGGAGTTCGCAGTCCCTGAGGACGGGCTTGGCGGTGCCGGTGACCTGGACGCCCCCGCCGGTGATCTCGCAGCCGTTGACCTCCACCGCGCCCGAGGTGACCAGGACGGCCGGTTCCGTGCCGCGGCCTTCGAGGACCAGGCCCTGCACCCGGCCGCCGGGACTCTGCACGGTGAGCGCGGGCCCGTGGGCGCCGGCGACGAGCCGTACCGTGCCGCGGCCCTTCTCGGCGGCGAGGGTGATGTCCCGGTCCAGGACGACGCTCTCGGTGTAGGTGCCGGGCTGGACGGAGATCACGGCGCCCTCGGGAGCCTCGCGGACGGCGGCGACGATCGTCTTGTACGTGCCCCAGCCGCGTGGGGCGACGCGCAGTCCGGCGCTCATGTCGAGGTGCAGGTCAGTCGCAGCTGGGCGGCGGCGACATGGACGCCCTCGGCCGCGTCGGCGCTCTCCGCCCCGGCGTCCACGAGCCTGACGGTGACCCGGCCGGTCCGCACGGTGAACGCGGGCGAGGTGTACCAGCGGCCCTGGTGGGTCTTGCCGGTCTGGTCGACGAGGAAGCCGCCGAGCGCCTTGGGCTCCTGGTCCGCGCCGGCGCCGGCCGTGTAGTCGTCGTCGTAGTAGTAGAAGTACGCGGGCGAGCCGCCGACCCGGGTGCGGGAGGAGTTGGTGGGCACGTAGCTGGAGACCCGGCAGGACGCGACCGTGAAGTGGGAGCTGAAGTCGTACTTCCACAGCGCGTAGCGGGTGGAGCTGTAGCCGTCCGCCTTGCCGGAGACCGGCATGGACAGATAGCCGCCGGTGCACGCCTCGCCGGTGTAACCGCCGCTGTCCGACTGGGTCCAGGCGGTGGTGCCGTCGGCGTCGGTGCCGGTGGAGTAGCCATAGGCGGCGAAGCCGGTCGAGCCGTCGCTGCTCGCCGCGCAGTCGGGGCCGGCGATGGCCTTCCAGGTCTGTCCCGCGCTCTGGCCGCCGGCCTGGTAGGGCGTGGCGTCCGGGCTGGGGGCGATGGGCTTGACCTCGCTGGGCAGGGCGAAGGCCGGGCCGCCGAGCGCGCCGTACACCAGCGCGCCTAGCGCGACGGCCAGGAGCGTGGAGACGCTCACCACGAGCATGCGCTTGCCGGTCCGGCCGCGCGGGTCCTCCGGCCGTACGGATTCGGCGAATGCGGAGGAGAACTCACGCCAGTCCTCTTCAATCATGCGGGAAAGCACCCCTCATTGCTGAGTGTCTGAATAGTCCTGGGAATAGGAATGGGAATGGGACGGCGGGACGAAAAGCCGCGGTGCGGGCGCACGGCTGGGCTACTCGGCCGCAGGGCACCCGACTTGAGTTACGTAGGAGGTCACGGACGGGTTCACGTGTTTTCTCTCACGGGGCCAAGGGCGGGGATGGGGGCTGACGCGGGGGCTACGTTCGTACTCAGGAACTCACCGGAACCGATAAATGGCAGGAGCGCAATGTCCCCCCAGATTGCTCAGATCGCAGTCGTCGAGCAGCACAGTCTGGTGCGCCTGGGTCTGGAGACCCTGCTCTCCGGCAGCGCGCTGTTGCGGGTGGTCGCGTTGGCCGCCGATCCCGCGGAGTTGCCGGAACCCGACGCGCAGCGCCTGGACGTCATCGTCTACGGCGCTCCGCCGCAGCCCGGACCGTCGCTCGCCAAGACCGTGGCCGCGCTCACGGAGTGCGGACGGGTGCTGGTGGTCGCCGACCTGTCGGGCTGGCAGCCGGTGACCGACGCGCTGCGGGCCGGTGCCTACGGCTGTGTCGGCAAGCAGGCCGGCGAGCAGGAGCTGCTGCGCGCGGTCGAGACGGTCGCGCTGGGCGGTCTGCATGTGGCGCCCGGCCTCGCCGGCCGGCTCCACCACGAGCTGCGGCAGCCCGCCGGCACCCCTGCCCCCGCTCTCGCGCACCGGGAACGGGAGGCGCTGAAGCTGCTGGCCACGGGCCTGACACATGGTCAGATCGCGCGTCGGATGGGGCTGACGGAGGCCACGGTCAGCACCTATGTGAAGCGGATCAGGAACAAGCTGAACGTCCGCAACAAGGCCGACCTCACCCGGAAGGCGATCGAGCTCGGTCTGCTCCAGGACGACGAGTTCCGCAGCCCCGCCCTGGCCGCCTGACATCGCGTCGCGCCCTTCCCGTCGTGACCGCCGGCCCGCACAGCAGGTGTGCGGGCCGGCGGTCGTCGTCATGTGATCCCCCCGGTCAGATGTGGTGCCCCAGGCCGACGAGCGCGCCGAAGGTGCCGAACATCGCCACCGCCAGCGCGACACTGCCGCCGGCCAGGACCGAGCCGAAGCCGGCCAGCCAGCGGGGCCTGGCCATCGCCGGCAGGTCCGGGCGGCGCATCATGCGCCGGAAGCCGTAGACCAGGAGCACGGCCGCGACCAGGGCGCTGCACACGGGGCCCGCCCAGGTCGCCGAACCGAACCGCTCGGGGCCGGTGGCCAGCAGGGTGAAGAGCCCGGCCGTGCCGGCCAGCAGCAGCGGCACCACCTCGGCGACCAGCCGGGCCGACCCGGCACGCAACAGCACCGCGAGCCCCAGCAGCCCGGCCGCGAGGTTGGCGTAGGGGGAGGCGGAGGCCGCCATGACCACCAGGGCGCCGCCGAGCACCACGCTCAGGGCGCCGCTCCAGACGGCCAGCAGGACGGTGGCGGAGCGTACGGCGCCGGCGACCTCGTCGTCGCGCGGCTCCTCCTGCACCCGCATCCTGACCCGCCGCCAGGTGAAGGCAACGGTGCCGCTCACGGCCGACGGTACGACGGTCAGCAGGGCGAACGCGGCCACGGCGACGACCGAGGCCGCCTGGACGCCGTCCGCCCGCAGCGCCGCGAGGCCGACGCCGAGCACCGCCGCGACGGCGGCCGTGAACAGGGTCGCGGAGGTGGTCACCGCCGGTGCCGCCACGGCGGCGAGGAAGGCACCGAGTAGCGCGCCCAGGGCGAGGGCCGCCACGGCCAGCCCGGTCCGGGTCATGGCCCCTTCCAGGCCGAGTTGCCGGAGGCCCTGGCCGAGGGCGGCGGACCAGGCGCCCAGGGCCAGCGCGGGCACCGCGCACAGGGCCATCGTCATCCGCAGCGCCGCCGGGACGGGCCAGGTGCGCTCCGCCGCGACCCAGGCCAGCACGGGCAGGGCGAGGCCGGCCGCCAGCGCGACGTCCAGGAGGAGGCCCACGTCCGGCCGGTGCCGGACGGCGAGCACGAACAGCGTGGCGACGAGCCAGCCGAGGGCGAGCGCGGTCAGGGTGTAGGTCCGGGAGCGGGCGTCCCAGCGGCGCTCCAGGGCGCCTCCGGAGACGTCGGCGACCCGTTCGGCGACGTCGTGCACGACCGGGTCGTCCAGTTCGTCGGCGGTGGCGTCGCGCAGGTAGAGGACCTGGCCGTCGGTGACGCCCAGCTCCGAGAGCGACCACTCGGGGGCGAAGGCACTCCCGGTCGCCGCGCCCAGGGTCCAGGCCGCCGGCATGATGTCGGACTCCTGCTGGTCGCACAGACGCGCCAGGGTGTCGGCATAGCTCACGATCGGGGCGCCGGCGGGGACCGCGAGGTCCACCCTCCGGCGCTCGCCGACGACGGTGATACGGCAGTGCTCATCCACGATGACGATTCCTCAGGGGATGCGGGGGCGTTCCGCCACAGGGCGACGGGTCAGTGGTGCTGCCAGGTGCGGCCGTTGGACCACTCGGCCTCGGCGTAGTTGTTCCAGTTGACGTGCATCGCGTTGGCGATCTCGCCGAGCACGCCGTCCGGGCCGAAGAGACCGTTCGCGGCGTAGGTCCACTCCGCTTCCAGGCCCTCGAAGTACCGCTGCGCGTCACCGGTCCAGTCGCCGCCGGCGAGGACCGGCTGGAGCTTGAGATTGAGGTCGTGCAGTTCGTCCGCGATGGCCTGGGCCTTGCTGTTGATGTCCTTGCCCGCATAGGCGAGTTCCGGCCGGACCACGAGGTTCGCGCCGTCGACATTTCCTGCCATGATCACTCCCTGGTGCGCTGGGTGTTGTGCCGGGTGTCAGCTGAGGTTGGCGTTGGAGAGGCCGGCCTCGATGGTGTTGATCGAGTTGATGTTCTGTTGCTCGGCGTCGCCGTAGTTGACGTAGTTGCCGCGCAGGCCGCTGGCGATGTCGGTGAGCGCGTCGTGGAGCATGCGGGAGTAGATGTCGTACTCCTGCATGAGGGCCTGGAAGGTGTCCTGGGCGATGCCCTGCCACGAGCTCTCCAGGTTGGCCACGTAGGTCTTGAGCTCCGTCAGCTGGCCCTGGATCTGGGCCGCCGTGTTGTCGCACGACACCGCGGCGTCCGAAATCTGTTCCGGTGTCACCTTGAAGTCGGTCACCGTACTGCTCCTCTCCGGGTGGCGTAATACCGGCCCAGTAAGCGTCGCAGCGGTATACGGGGGGCGGACAGATCCCCTTTCCGGTGTCCCCCCCCCGGGGGGGCGCCCGGTGTCCCGGTGCGGGTCGGGTTCCGGGCACGCCGAAAGTCCCTTGCAGGGCAAGGGACTTGATGTGACGCCAGGTCTGCTCTAGGGGCCCTCCCCGACCGGGCCCGCGCACCGCTCCGGCCAGCCTCCGCCGGCGCTCTGGGCTCCCCGGCCGCGGAGCGCCTCGTCCAGGCCGGCGAGCGCGGCGCGGTCCGCCTCGCCCAGTTCGGCATGCGCGTCCTGGCCCGGTTTGGACGCCGGTGCCCCGCCCGAGGAGGGCAGTTCGCGCAGCAGGACGACCGGGGACGGGCCGGTGCGCCGTACGTCGAGGATCATGAAGGGGGTGCCGGGGGCGAACACCACTTCCTGGACCTCCTCGGGCCGTCCGGGGTCGGCGAACAGCGGCCGGGCGAGCCGGCCGGTCACCGACCAGACGGCGTAGCGCGGACCGCGCGGCCATCCCGGTCCCGCTCCCCCGGCGCCCGCCCGGACGCCGCCGAGCGGAGCCCGGTCCCTCAGCACGGTGCCGGGCCGCAGCGGGTCGGTCTCCGGGTCCACCGCCTCGGGCAGCGCGGAGCCGGCGCCGCGCAGGACCGCGCCCCGGTGCGTGGGCAGCCGGCGCAGGGCCGACACCAGGCAGGCGGCGAACGGCAGGAGCCGGTCGTCGCGCCCGTGGCAGGCCGCGGCCAGCGCACGGTGGTCGAGCAGGCCGCCCGGGTCGTCGAGGTAGAGCCGGAGGGCGGTCAAGTCGGCCTCGGCCGCCTCCCGTTCCGCGTCGGACAGGGCCGGCAGCCGGGTGAGCGCACGGGCGACGGCGGGCGCGTGCCGCTCCCAGGCCGGTCCGGCGAGCAGCCGCAGGGCCGTGTGCTCAGCGGGGCTGCTGCGGTGGCCCGCGCGGAAGGAGGAGGAGGAGGAGCGGGCGGGCACCGGTCGTACCTGCTCGGTGGCGTCCGGGCGGGAGGGGCCCGGCCGGGGTGTCTGTCCGTCCGCAGAGTCGGCGACCGTCGCGGAGCGCCGGCTCAGGTACTCCCACGCCACGTCGAGATCGGGTCCGGCGGGCGCGTCGGGGGCGAGCGGTTCCCGGGGGGCCGTGACCTCCTCCCGGCCCCGGATCAGGTGCTCCCAAGCCCCGGTGAGATCGGGCGCGGCCACCGGATCGGCCGAGGTACGGGGTACGAGGGCGGCCGCCGAGGCACGCGACTCGCCCGGGTCCGCGGAGGCGCGCGGCACACCCGGTTCCGCCGCAGGGCGCGGCAGGGCCGGGTCCGACAGGGCGTGCCGTACCGCGAGTTCGGCTCCGACGGCCGGGGTCTGCGCGTGGCGGACGGCCTCCGTCCCGCCCGGAACCGCGGTCGCGGCGGGCCCGGTGCGCAGTCCGTGGCGGGTCGTCAGGTCACGGAGCCGGGGGTCGTCGGCCGGGGAGGTGCCGTACACCTGGAGCGTGGCGGTCGCCCGCACCTGTGGCGGCAGGCAGGTGAGGAGGTGGTCCAGTGCGGGCCACAGCGAGTCGTCCGTCTGCCGGCCCGGGGCACCGGCCTCGATGACGGGTCCGTCCGGGCCGACCGGGAGCCCGCTCCCGGAGCGGACCGCACCGGGTTCGCCGAGCCACAGTCCGGCCCGGGTCACCGTGACCTGCCAGCGGTCGGTGAGGCGGACCGAACCGTCGTCCGACGGGACCGCCGAGCCGGGCAGCGGTGCCACACAGCCCAGCAGGCGGGAAGCGGGAGCCCCCGTGGCGCCGGCCGGCCGGCACTCGGCGGCGTTGACGAACGGCAGCCAGCCGGGGGCACCGTCCGCGCCCGTCACGACGGAGCGGACACCGCGGGCACCCGCGACGGGCCCGTCGGTGAGCAGCGGCAGCCCGGTGGCGGCCACCACCGCCACGCCGAGCCGGTCGGCCACCTCCTGGGCGAGCGGCAGCAGGTCCCGGGGGCCGCCGGGTGCCAGCCGGACGCTGTCGCGCACCGGATCGGGCAGCGCGGACAGCACGTCGACGACGTCGTCCGCCGGTACCTCCTCCCCCGGCAGGCCGCCGACCACCACGGTGAGCCGGCGGGGATCCACCGGGACGGTGTGGAACAGGTCGCCCGGCACGGAACCGGCCGCCCGCGCGGGCCGCAGATACAGGCCGGCGGGGATCTGCTCGGTCACGTACCCGCCGGCCGTGTGGGCGGGAACCTGGTCCAGCGCGGCCTGCCACACGGGGCGCGGGCAGCGCGCGCCGAGCGGCACCGGCGTCATGCCGGGGGCGAAGCCCAGCCAGCCGCCGCGCCTGCCGGGGCCGCTGGGCGCGTACAGCGAGCCGCCGGGCACCAGGTGGAGGCCGGCGGCCGGGGCCTCCACGGTGATGCCCCAGTTGTCGGAGATCCGGCGGGCGGGCGCCAGCTGTCCCGGGCGTTCCTCGCCCGCGCCCGGCATGGCCAGGCGCACCGCGGTGTGACCGGACGCGCGGAGCGAGTCGAGGAGCGCGCTCAGGCGGGGCCAGAAGTCCGGCTCCGCCGTCGTGGCCGCATCGGACAGCAGCGTGACCGTGGGGTCGCCCGACCAGCGCAGCACCCGGACCAGATCGTCGACCTCTCCAGCGGGTGCCCGGGCGGCGGAGCGGAGCACCACCAGGCCGTCGTGCTGCTCGACCTGGATCCTTGCCGTCGCGTCAACCGCGGTGGTCCTGCCGGTGGTTGCCTCTGCCATCCGCGCTCGCTTTCGGGTCGGTGTCACGCCGCGGCGGGGCCATCACGGCCGTCCGGCCGGTCGGGCCCGTCGGCCGGGGCGCGGGGTGTCCCCGGCCCGGCCCGCCGCGGTGTTCGGTTCCTCGTCAGGCCCGGCCCGCCACGGCCGAGCAGGCGGTGGGGGCCGCGGCCTCGACGTCCTGGCCGGCGGCCGGGGGCCGCACGGTGCGGACCCCGGCGGCCCTGGACGGTGCGGGCGGCACCGCGGAGACGAGCTCACGCGACGCCGCCGACCGCCGTGCCCGCGGGGCGGCGGGCGCGGCCGGGGCGGCCACGGGCCCGGCGGCGGCCGGGGCCGGCCCCCGCCCTGCGGCGACGGGAACGGCAGCACCGGCGGGAACCACCGCGGACGCGGCGGTGGACGGCGCTCCCGGCCCGGAGACCACGCGCGGCCTTCCGGAATCGGCCGGGACGGCTGCGCCCGACGCCGACGCCGAAACCGGCACCGGTGCCGGCACCGCGGACGGCAAGTCCGCCGCGGCGACCGCCGAAGGCCTTCCGGCGTCGGCCGCCGGGACGGCCGCTGCCGGCAGGCCAGGGGGCGCGACCGCCGGTGCCCCTCCGGGGCCGGCCGCGGCGGGCGCGACGGCCGCCGCGGCCGCAACGGGCGCCGTCTGCGCGGGCACCGGCGCGGGTACCGGCACCGGTACGGCAGACGGCAGTTCCGGTGCGGGCACGATGCCGTGGGCGGCGTCGAGCTGGTCCCGGTAGCGCTCCGCGGCCCGCAGCCAGCGGCCGTCGGGGCCCGGCAGCTTCTGCCGCAGCGCGATGATCGACGGGGCGATGCGCAGGGCGAGCGCGATGTCGCCGGTGTCCCGCCAGCAGGCGTCCGCGTTGCCGGCCGCCTGCTCGGCGTCGACGCTGTCCAGGCCCGCGGTCACCAGCAGGCTGAACGCGACGCGCCGGTAGAGGTCGGCCGCGAGGGCGTTGTGCCCGGCCAGCCGCATCACGTGGGCCCTGATCTGGCGGATCTGCAGGGCCGTGGGGTGCTCCGAGCCGTGTGTGGTGAACGCCTCGCGTTCCAGGGCCGTGGCGAGGGCCGTGGCGTCGTCGTACCGGCCCCCGTTGGCGGCCTGGACGATACCGCTGATCCGGTCGCGGTAGAGGGTGAAGCCGTCCGGCGCCGGGGTGTCCCCGCCGGAGGGCGCGGGCGGTTCCGCGGCGGCGGGCTCGGGCAGGGCCTCCGGGTCGGCGCCGGCGGTCGGCGGCCACAGCATCCGGACTCCGTGCTGTACGGCGAGCCGGCGCAGCATGCGGCTCTCCTCGGCCGAGCGGCCGGGTGCGTGCAGGACGGTGTACTCGCGGGCCTCGGGGTCGAGGTAGTCGAGCACGTGCGACAGGGCGGCCCAGCAGGACTCGTCGAGCGGCTCGTCCGACGGGCCGATCTCGACGGCGAGCTGGTCGGCGAGCACGGGGCGCCCGGCGAGCGGCAGGGGCTGTCCGGCGGGCCCCAGGGCGAGCCCCGACCGGGTCATGGTGACCTGCCACCGCTCCGACAGCCGGACCACGCCCGCGTCCTGGAGTTGGGCGCCGGGCACCGGGGAACGCCAGCGCAGCAGCCGGGGAGCGGCGGCCTCCGCGGCGTCGCCGGAGCTGCCGGGGTGGCACATCACCGCTTCGACGTAGGGCCGCCAGGTCGGCCGGCCGGTGCCGTCGACGAGGACCGGACCGGCGGCGAGGTCCCCGTCGGCCGGTGTCGCGGCGCGGACCGCGAGCGGCGGACCGGTGAGCACCTCGACCTCGATGTCCAGCGCGCCGGTGACCTGCTGGACGACGGGCAGCAGGTCACCCTCGGCGCCGGGCGCCACCCGGATGTGGTCGCGCACCGCCGGCGGCAGCGCGGCGAGCAGCGCGGCCAGGTCGTCGGCCGGGATCCGGGCACCGCCGCCGGGGCCGGGCACGCCGACCAGCACGGTGGGGTGAGCGGCGTCGACCGGCACCGCGTAGCACAGGTCGCCGGGGACGGGAGGCGGCGTTCCCGGCGGCTGGAGCAGCACACCGGCGGGGACGGGGCGTACGGCGTGTCCGGCGACGGTGTGTTCGGGCAGCGCCGCGAAGGCGGTCTGCCAGCCGGGGGCGGGATGGCGCGCGCCCAGTGGCGTCGGCTCCGTGCCGGGCTGGAAGAGCTGCCAGCCGCCGGACGGCGTGGGCGCGTCGGGGACGAAGAGGGATCCGCCGGGGACCAGCAGTGCGCTGCCGTCGGGCGCGATCACGCCCAGCCCCCAGGTGTCGGCGATCCGTTGGGCGAGGGCGGGCCGGTCCGGGGCGCCGGTTCCCGCGCCGGAGACCACCAGGCGGACGGTCGTCGAGCCGTTGTCCCGGATCGTGTCGAGGACGTCCCCCAGCCGGGTCCACAGCTCGGGCGGCACCGGGCCGTCGACTCCGACGACGACGGTGGCGACGGTCTGGCCCCCTCCGGCACCCAGGGCCCGGGCGAGTTCCGCCGCCTCCTCCGGGCCGGGGGCGGCCTGTTCGGTGGCGCGCAGCAGGGTCAGCCCGTCGTACTCGTCGACGAGGACGGGCGTGTCGGGCTCTCCCGGCGCGCTGCCGGGCTGCTCGCCCCGGCCTGGTGCCAGGCGCGTGAAGAGGGTCCCCCAGCGGGACATGAACTGCTCCTTCCGTGACGGCGTGCCCTTCCCGGACGTACCGGACGTACGTCGGTGCACGGCTTCCGTCGCTCGGTTCACCGGCTCCGGCCTCACCTACAGCTACGGACGGCCGACAAGATCGGTTCGCCACGGGTGCCGGCGGCTCCGGTCACCCGAGCGGACGGGGCTGCTCCGTCGGGTCGGGCGAGAAGCCGGCGGCCGGGGAGAGGTGTTCGTGCACGGCGAGCCAGCGGCCGTCCGCCGTGCGGCGGAAGACGATGGTCTCCCGCTCGTGGAGGGTCCCGGTGCCGGTGCGGGTCGAGACGTCCGTCTCCACGGTGTGGGTGAACACCGCGGTGTCGTCCCAGAGTTGGACCCTGCGGTCGGAGGAGAGGCACTTCAGCACCCGGAAGTCGTCGTCGGCCGCCCAGCGGGCCCAGACGCGCCGGTACTCGGCGACGGACTCGATGCGCCGGTCGGTGGTGTGGAAGACGAAGGTCGCGTCGGGGGCGAAGGCGCAGAAGTAGTCGTCCAGACGCTCCTCGGCGAAGGCGGCCACGAGGTCGCCGGCGGCCTGCAGCACCTGCTGTTCCTGCTGTTCCTGATCGTTGCTCATGCGGGTGGTTCCTCTTCGGGCGGTGATGTGGTGTCCGTGGCCGCTGACGCGGGGTCTCTACGCCTCTACAAACTGACGAGTAACAGCGCGCCGGCCCCGAGGAAGAGCCCCAGCGCCTGACGGGCCGTCACGCGTTCGCCGTCGAGGACCAGCGCGAGTACGACGGTGGCCGCCGGGTAGAGCGACACGACCGACCCGACCACGCTCAGCAGCCCCTGGTCCGCGGCGAACAGGCAGAAGGCGAAGGCCGCCGTGTCGAGCACACCGGACAGCACGACGGGCAGCCAGGGCACGGGCGCACCGCCCGTCCGTGACCATCCGCGCAGGGCGCCCGGAGCCACGCACAGGATGGAGACCGCGCGGGCGCCGGCCAGCGGCCACAGGCCGGCCTCCGGTCCCGGATGCGAGATGAGGACGAGCTGGAGTCCGAGCGCCGCGCCCGTGGCGAGGGCCAGCAGCAGGGTGCGCAGCGCGACGGTGGTCCGCCGGACCCGCCCCACCAGACTCACCAGCGCGATCGACAGCAGCGCGCAGCAGACGCCGCACAGCGCGAACGGCCCGGGAGCCGACTGGAGGGCCAGCCCGACCGCCAGGGGTACGACGGCCGCCGTGACCGCCGTGACCGGGGCGACGAGCACGATCCCCTCGGCCGCCAGCGTGCGGTAGAGCAGCACCAGGCCCAGCACTCCGAAGGCGCCGGCCGCGCATCCCCAGGCGAGGGCCGTCAGGTCGGGTCCGTGGTCCGCGGTCGCCGCCAGCCAGCCGACGAGCACCGGGAGGGACAGCACTTGGGAGAGCAGGACGACCCGCCCGGCGGACATGGTCCGCGACGCGCGGGCGCCGCAGTAGTCCGCGGCTCCCCACCCCACCGCCGCGACGGTGGCCAGTAGCGTGGTGATCATCAGGCACCCGGCCGGCTCAGCAGGACGTCCCGTCTCGCGTCGGCCAGATGGCGTGCGGCCTCGCGGGGCGTGCACACCGCGTCCGCGGCGAGCTGCAGGGTCTCGGTCACCAGTGTGCGCAGCGCCGTCCGTACCCTGGCCAGGGAGGCCGCCGCGTCCGGGGCGATGTCGCCGTAGAGCACCCACCACCACCAGGCGTTGGTCCCGGAGTTGGCCACGACGTCCGGGACGACGACGCAGCCGCGCCGCAGCAGTCGCTCCTCCGCGTCCGCCGTCACGGGGAGGTTCGCCGCCTCCACGATGTACCGGGCGGCGATCCGGTCCTGGTTGCCGCCGTGGATGCTGTAGGAGGTCGCGGCCGGGACCAGCACGTCGGCTTCGAGTGCCAGGCAGGCGTCGCGTTCGAGGAGGACGTCGTCGGGACCGAGCCGGCCGCGGTCGACGGCTCCGTGCGCCCGCCGGTGGCGCAGCATGTCCTCGACGGCGAGGCCGCGCGGGTTGGCGACGGTGCCGTGGACGTCGGAGACGCCGACCACCCGGACGCCCGCCGCGTGCAGGTACCGTGCCGTGGCCCCGCCCATGGCCCCGAAGCCCTGGACGACGGCGGTGGCGGACGACCGGGGGATCCCGTCCCCGTCCAGGACCGTGAGGGCGGCCTCCGCGACCCCGCAGCCGCCGACGAGTTCGGCGAGCCCGATGCCGTCGACCTCTACGGCGAACGCGTCAGCAAAACGTTTCCGCGCGGCCGCGGGGTCGTCGAGGGTGCGCACGACCGGGGCGATGCAGCCGGCCACGCCCAGCTCGCCGAGCACCTCCTCGATGAGTTCCGTGGTGGTGCCGAGATCGTCGCCGGTCGCCCAGTGGTTCGCCACGTACGGCCGGATGAACGCGAGGAAGCGGGAGAGCACACCGCGTGCCTCGCTGCTGAGCGGGTCGCAGTCGATCCCGCCCTTCGCGCCGCCCATGGGGAGGTAGCGGCCCGCGGGGTCGTAGTGCAGGGCCTCCTTCACGCTCATCGCCGCCGCCAGCTCCCTGACCTCCTCGTAACGGCAGCCTTCGCGCATCCGCAGGCCACCGCTGGCCAGGCCCCGGACGAGACGGTCGATGACGAGGAAGCCCTGGCGTCCCGTGACGGGGTCGGTCCAGGTCAGTGCTGCTTCGGGAGGTCGGGGTGCGGCGGCACCGGCACGGACCGCGGGCATGGCGAGAAGACCGCTGTTCACGGCGATGGGCTCCTTGCGAAAGCCGATGAGGAAAGGCCACGGAGCGCACCGGTGGTAGCCGGCGACGACCTGGGAGCGGCCGTCACCAGTGGCGGCCGACGACCGTCGAAAAGCGGCCACCCGCGCGCGCTCCGACGGTAGTTCGGGCCATGGATCAATGGGCAGTTCCCCGTTCCAGGGGCAGGCCGGGTCCCCTATCGGGGACTGCCGGTCGCCGATCGGCGCCGCCCGCGCACCGAACCGGGCGCCGATGCCGTCGGTTTCACCCGTTTCACCGGTTTCGCCGTGTCGGGAGCCCTGGTGTCAGCCGAGCGCCGCCATGAAGTCCGTGCAGGCCGCGGCGCACGCCCGGCAGGCGGCCGCGCTCGGCTCGGCGCCCGGACGGGCCTCGAAGGCCCGCGCGCAGTCGAGGCAGACGGTGCGGCACCACTCCAGCTGGACGCGCAGACCGTCCGCGTCCCGGTCGGTCTCCTCGGTCAGTGCCCGGCAGGTGGCGTCGCACACCTCGGCGCACATGATGCCGGTGCGGCGCAACCGAACCGCCTCGGCGTCGGCGGCCCCGCCCGGATCCAGCACCCCCGCACGCAGCGCGCACATCCGGGCGCACTCCGTGCACGCCTGCGCGCACGCGAACCGGTCTTCCAGGAACCGGTACAGGTCCTGCTGAGAAGACGTCCAAGTCATGCGGCCCGGGTAACCAGCACGCGGCGCGGGCAAACGCCGCGTGTCGCCGGTCGCGGCTCAGTCCTGTTCCGCGCGGACGATCACGACCGGGCAGGTGGCGTGCTGGGACACCTGCTGGCTGACGGAACCGAGCAGCGCGCGGGCGAACCCGCCCCGGCCTCGGCTTCCGACGACCAGGGCCTCGGCGCCCTCCGCGGCCCGCAGCAGGACGTCGGTGGTGTTGCCGTGCACCAGGTGGGAACGGACCGGGCCCGCCGCGTCCGCGCCGAGCACGTCGGTCAGCTCCTGCCGCATCCGGTCCCGGGCCTCCTCCGCGTCGAGGTCCATGTCCACGGCGGGCCCCGACCATCCGTACAGCCCGGGCAGCTCCCACACGGCGACCGCGTCCACGACACCGCCCACGAGGCCGGCGTACCGCAGCGCCCAGCGCAGGGCGGCGTACGAGGACGCTGATCCGTCGATGCCGACCACGACCCGGCGATCGGTGACATCCCTGTCCATGCGTTCCACCTCTCCTCGGGCTCCCCTCGCGCCCTCCCCGGGCGTCCGGCAGGCCCCTCCTCCACGCTGCGCGACGGGCGGCCGCACCGCCAGAGAAGTGCGGCCGGGGGCATGACGCGGTCCGCCGCCCGCCGCACGTGCGAGGGGGAATGAATTCCGGGCCGGTGGGCCCTGGTGGCGTGGGCGTTCCCGTGGTGTGCTGGAGGTGACGGGAAGGACCCGCAGTGACGCGGGGAAGCGGTCGGCCACGGCCGCGCACCGCGCAATCAGGATCCGCGAGAAGCGGATGGCGTCCTTCCCGCCCTCTCGTGATCGGCGGGATCCGAGGAGGCGACCATGCACGGCAGCCCGCACACCGTCGGCGACGTGATGACCCGCAACCCCGTGGCCGTGGGCCGTGACGCCCCGTTCAAGGACGTCGTCACGCTGATGGACCGGTGGAAGGTCAGTGCCCTGCCCGTACTGGACGGCGAGGGCAGGGTGATCGGCGTCGTGTCCGAGGCCGACCTGGCCAGGGCCCGCGGGGTGACCGCCGGGGAGCTGATGAACGCGCCCGCGGTGACCGTGCACCCCGACGCCACCGTCGCGGAGGCAGCGCGCGTCATGGCCCGGCGCGGGGTCAAGCGGCTGCCCGTCGTCGACGGTGCGGGGCTGCTCAGGGGCATCGTCAGCCGGGCCGACCTGCTGAAGGTGTTCCTGCGCGCGGACGAGGAACTGACCGAGGAGGTACGCCGGGAGGTCGTCGACCGCCTGTTCCCGCTCTCCGCCGACCACATCCGGGTCGAGGTCACCGAGGGGGTCGTCACCCTGACGGGCTGGATCGACGGCCCGGAACCGGCGCCGGTCGCCGAGCAACTGGCCCGCGCCGTGGAGGGCGTGGTCGACGTCCACTGCCACCTCTGCCCGGTCTCGCCACGCAACGACCCGCACTGACGCCCAGCCGGACCCCCGTTGAGCCTTGTACCCCCCTGCTGTCGCCCACTGTGTACGATCAGTCACCGATTACGTCCGGTTCGTACAGTTCTGGGTGGGGTATCCCTTTGCTATGAGTACGGAACCGATGCAGCTGGCCGCTCCCAGTGGCCTACTGAGTCTCGCGCTCTTCGTGGTGGCCGTGGCCGTGCTGGCGATGCTCGCCGGGGGCTTCTGGCTGGGCAACCGGATCAAGTACCGCGAGTCACCCCGGCCGCGCCCCGAGGAGCAGCCGAAGCTGCCACCCGAGGGTGCTGTGCACGAGATCCGGGAGAACCGCGAGTCGGAGGAGATCCCCGTGATGCCCAAGGGCGGCCGTCCGCTCACCCCGTACGAACTCAGCAACCAGCAGACCAGGCCGAGCACGTCGAAGGACCGGCCGCGCTGGAGTCCGGGCTCCAGCGGCTCGTTCGGCGGCGGCGGGCTCGGCGCCCACTGACCCTGGACCCTCCCTAGACAGTCCCGCGGCCCGCGTCGAGGCGACCGACGTGGGCCACGTTCCCGAGGTCCTCGGCGTCCTGGCTCGGCGTGGCCGCGAACCAGGCGTCGAGGATCTCCTTGAGCACCGGCTGCGAGGTCAGGCGCAGGCCGATGGCGAGGACGTTGGCGTCGTTCCACCGGCGGGCGCCGTCGGCGGTGTACGCGTCGACGCACAGGGCGGCGCGGACACCGGGCACCTTGTTGGCGGCGATCGACGCCCCGGTGCCGGTCCAGCAGCACACCACCGCCTGGTCCGCGGCGCCGGCGGCGACGTCGCGGGCGGCCGCCTCCGAACAGACGGCCCACTGCGGGTCGGCCCCGGGTTCCAGGGCGCCGTACGTGCGCACGTCGTGGCCGCGGCGGCGCAACTCCTCGACGAGGAGGCGGGCGACGGGTTCGTCCATGTCGGAGGAGACGGAGATCCGCATGCCCGGGAGCCTAGCCGGTGACCGGCGGCGGCGCCGCGGCGTCCGTGCGGGCCTCGATCGCGGTGAGGACCGAGGACATGTCACGGGCGTTGCCCAGCCGCACGCTCTCGCCGTAGAGGTCGCTGCTGAGGTCGAGCATGGGCGTGGCGATCCCGGCCGCGCGGGCGGCGTCGGCGATGAGCCGGGTGTTGGCGTAGGCGTCGGCCGTGGCGGCCTGCACCGTGAAGTCGTGGGCCGCGAGCATCGGGACCTTGACCTCGGTGATGCCGCTGCCCAGCTGGCCGGAGTCGACGACGGCGCGGAAGGTCTCCAGGTCCAGGCCCTGCCGCTGGGCGAAGTGGACGGCCTCGGCCAGCGCGGCGAGCGTGGTGTCCAGGTAGAGGTTGACGGCCAGCTTCATGAGGACGCCGGAACCGGCCGGACCGCAGTAGACGGTCTCCCGGCACATCGGGGCGAGCAGCGGCCTCACCTCCGCCACCGTGTCCGGGGCGCCGCCGAGCATCGCGACCAGTTCGCCCGCCTCGGCCGGCTTGCGCGACCCGGAGACCGGGGCCTCGACGAAACGGCCGCCGGCGGCCTCGATGTCGGCGGCGAGCCCTCGCGCGTACTCCGGTGCCGTCGAGCCCGTCGACACGACGACCCGGTCGGCGACCAGCTTCGCGAACTCCGGGCCGCCCCGGCCCAGGACGGTGTCCGTCACCGCCTCGTCGACGAGCATGACGAACACGACACAGGCGTCGGCGAAGACCTCCTCGACGCTCGCCGCCACCCGCGCCCCGGCCGTCCGCAGCGCCTCCGCCCGCTCGGACGTCCGGTTCCACACGACGAGCGGGGTGCCGGCCCGGGCGAGATTGAGTGCCATCGGCTGCCCCATCACTCCGAGCCCGACGAAGCCGTACGTCGGGGCACCGGGATCGCCGGCGGCTTGCGTCATCGTCGCACCTCCTGGTCGCCGTGCGGTGGATGCGGATCACCGGCACCGTACGGCGCCCGGTGCGGGGTACGGGGTGCCGTCAGCCGACGGAGACGTTCGCGGTGAGCAGGCGCAGCAACTGCTTGGCCATGGCGTCCTGTTCGCGCGTCAGGCCCATGGCGTCGCCGATGGCGACCGGGACGCTGCGGGCGCGGTCCCGGAGCCGGGCGCCGTCCTCGGTCAGCCGGATGGCCACGGACCGCTCGTCGTCGGGGCGCCGTTCCCGGGTGACCAGTCCGCTCGCCTCCAGGCGCTTCAGCAGCGGGGAGAGCGTGCTCGACTCCAGTTGCAGCGCGGCACCGAGCTCGCGCACGGACACCGAGTCCTGGTCCCAGAGGACGAGCATCACCAGGTACTGCGGATAGGTCAGCCCCAGCTCGTCCAGGAGCGGCCGGTAGCGCGCGGTCACCGCACGCGAGGCGGCGTACAGCGCGAAGCAGAGCTGGTCGTCGAGGAGCAGCGAGCCCTCGGCCGGCTCGGCATCGGTGCGGTCCACGGGGCGACTCCTGGTTCCTGCGGCGTTCATGGCCGTTCACCACCTTAGCTTTCCGGTCCCCTCGACCCTATGGAGCCCAAACACATCGCATCCGATGATATCGGACACCAATAGATCGACCAGAAACAAGTAGCGCACGACTTAATCGCGCGCTACTGTTTCTCTCGTGCCGCCACCCGGCGAACATCGCCGGCCACCCCTGTGCGCGGCACCCGAACCGAGGAGGCCGTCATGACCGACGCCACGCCCGTCCGCCCCGTCCTCGAGCCTGCCGCGCAGGCCTTCGTCGAGGCCACCGCCAACCCGCCCTACCTCTTCGACCTCGCCCCCGCCGAGGGCCGCAAGGCCGTCGACGAGGTCCAGTC
>NZ_JBEOYD010000036.1:0-114401 GCF_040296885.1 Streptomyces sp. NPDC001980
GACACCGACGGCAATCCGCTCGCCGGTGCACGGATCGAGGTCTGGGAGGCCGACGAGGACGGGCTCTACGACGTGCAGTACGACGCCGGCAAGCGAGCCGGACGGGCACACCTGTTCTCCGCGGCCGACGGCGGCTACCGCTTCTGGGGCCTCACCCCAACGCCGTATCCCATCCCCAACGACGGCCCCGTCGGCAAAATGCTCGACGCGGTCGGCCGCTCTCAGTATGCGGTGGTCATTGTTCGACTCCTGTCCGAGTGCGTCTGTCGATCGTTGTGTCTTGTACGCCGTGGCCCGCCGTGACTGCCGCTCCTGAGGAGGAGGTGGAGTCGCGGCGGGCGGCCGGTTGGCCTGGCCGACCTGCTACCCGTGTCCCGGCCCCGGCGCGTTCGTCATGCGGTCAGCCGTCGAGGGTGTGCGGGTCGTCGTCGAGATGAGCCTGGTCCACGCCGCCGTGCCCGCCCACGAGAGTGAGTGCCGCCGCCACGAGAGCAGCCACGCCACCGAGCACGAACGCCAGTGAGTAACTGCTGCTGAGGGCGTGGAAGGCGACGTCCTTGAGTGGGTTGAAGGGTATGACCTGACCGTCCGGCGAGGTGATGCTGGCCGGCACCGAGTTGGCGCCGAGCGGGCCCGATCCCACGGCGTGCACAGCCGCCTCCAGCTGCGGCTTCTGATCCGCGGGAGCATGGGCCGGAGCGGCCTGGAAAGCCGCATAAGCCTTGCTCAGGCCAGGATTGTCGGCCAGGTTGCGGGCGATCTCCTTGGCAGCCTGGCTCAGCGCGACAGCACCCATGATCGCGGGGCCGAGCGCGAACCCGAGGTCCCGGAACGTGCTCGTGGCACCGCTTGCCATGCCGGCGAGGTGGTTGGGCAACGTGTTGACCGCGACCGCGCTGATGGCGGCGAAGGCGAGTGCCGAACCGACGCCGGCGAGGATCAGAGGCCCGACGATGGCGCCAAGTGCCCGATCGCTCGTCGGAACGCCGGCGAACCACAGCCCGCTGGCGCCGACGAGGATCAGGCCGGTGAAGAGAACCCACCGGGGGTTGTACCGCTCCAACAGCTTGGAGGTGAGGGGCAGTTGCACGAGCCCGATGCCACCGAAGAAGAGGTAGGCGATGGAGGCCTTCAGCGGGCTGATTCCCTGGATGATGGTGAGGCGGATACTGGTGGAGTACATGATCGCGAGGAAGCCGAACATCCCGATCACGGTGACCACCGAGTTCACGGCGAACGCCCGGTTCTTGAACGCGCTCAGGAGAAGGAGCGGCGCGTCCGCCCGGTTCTCCACGAAGACGAACAGCCCGAGGAGCACGGCCGCGGCGACGAACGCGATGACGATCTGCGGGCTCCCCCAGCCGCTCTCGGAGCCCTGGATCACGGCGTACAGCAGAGCGAACAGGCCAAGCGCCGAGGTGATCTGCCCCGGCCAGTCCAGGGATCGGCCCTCGGGCGAGGAGGAGTTGCGGGCGATCGCCAGCGACAGCAACGCGCTCACCGCGGCGATGACGAGGACACCGACGTAGGCCCAGCGCCAGTTCGCGTTCCCGGCCCAGCCGCTGTGAATCTTGGTGGACAGGCCTGCCAGCAGCGGCCCGAGGAAACCCCCGATCGACAGCGCGGCGGCCCAGATCGCCACGCCACGCGCGCGGGTGGCAGTGGTGTGCGTGCCGGCCGCCACCATGGCGAGGCTCGTCGGGAAGATGGCCGCGGCCCCGATGCCACTGAGGAGTTGGGCAAATATCAGCAACGTCACCCGAGTGTCGGTCGAGTATGCCGAACCCGGCACCAGGACCGCGAGGGTCGAGCCGAGCGCGATGAGCGCGGCGCCCCCCACGAGCAGACGCTTACGGCCGAACAGGTCACCGAACACGCCGAAGCCCAGCTCCAGCGCGGCCACGGGAAGCATGAAGGCGTCGGTGATCCACGTCAGCTGGGCCGAGGACGGCGCGAGATCCTGCTGGATCAGCCCGTTGATGAGTGAAGGGACGGCGAGGGCCATCTGCGCGAGGCAGACAGCGAGAACCACCGCGACCAGGGTGCCCGAGGTCAGGGTGTATCTGCCGCCCTCTCCCTCTGCCGCCTTGGGCGAATCGATCTGAACCATGGACGACTCCTTGGCGCAATGCGCTGCTGTCGGAACCGGCGTCCGCTGCCGGACCCTGCTGTGGGTGTTTTTGTCGCGGTCATCCCGGCAACACCGCTGCCGTGCCGCCCCTGGGCCTTGCGGAGCGCCTCCGCGCCGCCGCCCTTCCACCGGACCTGATTCAGGACGCTCGGCGCGCTGGCCGACCGGCTGAGCAGCGTCAAGCTAGGAGTGACCCCAGTCACCCTCAACGGTCATGTTCATTAGACGAACAAGCCGCCGCCGATCCTCGGTCTCGACGCGCATCATCCCTGGAGGACGACCTTGCCGCTGCCGCCCGGAAGGAGCAGTGACTCATGACTGGGAGGCTGACGGGCAGGACCGCCGTCGTGACCGGAGGCAGTACGGGCAGCGGGCAGGAGATCGCCCGCAGACTCGCGGCGGAGGGAGCGGACATCGCGGTCGCGGACATCGATCCGGCCGACGAGACGCGGGACCTCGTCGCGGAAACCGGTCCGCGATTCTTCAGCGACAAGGTCGACGTCTCGGACGAGGACGCCATCCACGGGTTCGCCGCCCGGGTCCGACGTGAGCTCGGCGCGGCCGACATCCTGGTGAACAACGCGGCTGTCGTTCTGCTGGCCGATATCGACCACGTGACCTCCGACGAATGGCGTCGCACCTTCGCCGTCAACGTGGACGGCCCCTTCCTGGCCTCCAGGGCGTTCCTGCCCGACCTGAAGGAGTCCGGGTCGGGACGGATCATCAACATCACGTCCTCGAGCTACTGGACTCCGCCGCCTCCGTTTCTCTCCTATGTCTCCGCCAAGGGCGCGCTGAACGGATTCACCTCTGTCCTGGCCGCCAACCTCGCCGCTCACCACATCACCGTCAACGGCGTCGCAACGAGCCTGGTCCGGACGGCCACGGCCGCGGAGAAGACGAGCGAGTTCTTCTTCGAGCAGACCGTGCGGATGCAGAACATCAAGCGTGTGCAGATGCCGGCCGACGTCTCGGGCGTCGTGGCGTTTCTCGCCTCCGACGACGCCGCGTTCATCACGGGGCAGATCGTCGTCGCAGACGGCGGAAGCACGCGCCGCTGAAGGGCTCTTCGGAGTGGGCGCCCTCTCGCCGGATCCGCACAGTAGAGCGATGGGATCACTCGATCGCGGACTCTTACGCGGCTGGCCCGGTTGGTGAAAGCACCGACCGACGAGGCCCCGGAGCGCCGGCAGGACGCCAGCCGGGCTTTGATCCCTGACCTGGGTAAACGTGCCGCTGCACCGACCATCCTCCGGGAAAGCACCGGCTCACGCACGGTACGGGGACGCACGGATGATCAGGTGGGCGCCAGGAGGCAGGCCGACCGTCAGGGGGGAATTAGTATTTTGACATAGGTTTCTTGTCATAGGTAACTTGGAATCGTGACCGGAATCAGTGAGGCTCGACCGAGCCAGGGCGTCGACCAAGTGGCCGCAGGCCTCGTGGCGTGCCTGCCCGCGCTGAACCGGTACATCAAACAGAGCATCGACCGGCGACTGCCCTACCCCAAGCTCCCCGAGCGGCAGTTGGCCCTGCTCCAGTACGTCGCCGAGCACGACGGCGCGACCGTCCACAAGGCCGCCGGCGCGCTGCGGATGATGCCGAACAACGTCAGCGCCCTGGTCACCCGCCTCACCGACGCGGGCCTGCTGGAACGGCACCAGGACGACACCGACAAGCGCGTCGCGCACCTGCGTGTCACCGCCGTGGCGCGTCAACGCATCCGCCAGGCCGAGGACGTCGCGGCGCGACAGCTCGCGGCCGCGCTGCGGACTCTCACGGACGGCGACCGCGACGCCCTCGGCTCGGCGCTCGGCGCTCTTGAGGCTCTCACCCGGCGCCTGCGCGACGACTCCGCCGCCTGACCGTTCGGTCCGGCTCCCGTACGTCTATTGCCCTTGCCGCTGCTGTGGCAGGGCTCGGTGTGCTGCCCCCTGCACAGCCCACACGCAGCTCGCCCCCACATGTCCACGCGCCCCAGCCGCGCGCCACACGTCACGAGGACAGCTCACACATGTCTGTCACCGCTGTTTCCACAGCGTCCACTCCCGTGTCCGACCCCCACCCCCGCGATCTGCGCGCCAACCCCTGGCTGACGCTGATCGCGGTCGGGCTCGGCCTGTTCATGGTCGGCCTCGACGGCTCCGTCGTCTCGATCGCCAACGCCGAGATCGCCCGCGACCTGAGCGCCACCACCGCCGAACTGCAGTGGGTCACCAACTCCTACCTGCTCGCCCTCGCCGCTGCCCTCATCCTCGGCGGCAAGCTCGGCGACCGCTTCGGGCGCCGCACGGTCTACCTCGTCGGCGTCGTCGGATTCACCGTCGCGTCCGTCGCGATCGGCCTCGCCGGCTCGGTCGAGGGCGTCATCGCCTTCCGCGCCGTGCAGGGTCTCTTCGGTGCGATGCTCATGCCCAACACGCTGGCGTTGCTGCGTGCGGTGTTCCCGCCGAAGAAGTTCGGCATGGCGGTCGGTATCTGGGCGATGATCTCGTCCGTCGCCACCGCGCTCGGCCCGATCGTCGGCGGACTGCTCGTCCAGCATGTCAACTGGGAGTCCGTCTTCTACATCAACGCCCCCATCGGCGTGATCGCCCTGGTCTTCGGTCTCGTGGTGCTGCCGCAGTCCAGGAACGAGGCGGCGTCGAGCGAGAAGTTCGACGTGCCCGGCGTCGTACTGCTCGCGCTCGGCCTGATCGCCGTCGTCTTCGGCGTCGTCAAGGGCGAGACGTGGGGCTGGACTTCGGCCGGCACGCTCGGGGCGATCGTCGGCGGTGTCGTCGTCCTGGTCCTCTTCGGCTGGTACGAGACCCGCGTCGCGCACCCTCTCCTGCCCATGCGGCTGTTCCGCAACCCGGCCCTGACCATAGGTGTGTTCGTCACCGCGCTGAACTTCTTCGTCCTGCTCGGCGCGATCTTCTTCGTGATGCTGTACCTCCAGAACGTGCACGGCTTCACGCCCGTCGAGTCCGGTGTGCGCACCCTGCCGCTCAGCCTCGCCTCCATGGTGGCCTCGCCGCTCGGCGCGAAGCTCACAGGGAAGTTCGGCCCGCGCCTGACCATGCCGCTGGGGATGGTGCTCCAGGCCGGCGCCGCGTTCACGATGCTCTCGTGGAGCGCCGACTCCTCGTACGCCACCATGTGGCCGCCGTTCGTCGCGCTCGGTCTCGGCGTCGGCATCGTGATGGCCGCGTCCTCCGACGCGATCGTCGGCAACGCCCCCGTCAAGGACGGCGGCATCGCGGGTGGCCTGCAGGCCACCTCGCTCCAGGTCGGCGGCGCGCTCGGCACTTCGGTGCTCGTCTCCCTCATCAGCAGCCGCGTCGGCTCCACGCTCACGGACTCACTGACCGACGCCGGCGTGCCCCACTCGGCGGCCGCCCGCTTCGAGGAGGCGAAGGACGCGGTCGCGATGGGCGTCGCCCCGGTCTCCGACGCGATGCCCGCACAGCTCAGGGCGGCCGTGGTGGAGGGCAGCCACACCGCCTTCATGAACGGCGTCCACACCGCCGTCCTAGTCACCGGCATCCTCGCCCTCGTGGGCGCCGCCCTCGCGGCGTTGGGCCTCCGAGGCCGGGAGGACGAGACCCACGAGCACACCGAGCATGAGGCGAAGGTACCGAGCCCGGCCGCCGTCCCAGCCGCGACCGACGTCCGGTCCTCCACCAGCATCCCTGTCAGCGGTCGTGGCGACGTCTGACAACAGATCGGCAGGCAGCGTGATACGGATCGTCACCTCCTCCGAGTCGTAGTGCAGCCGGACCATCAGCTGAAGGACCTCGAACAACTGCCTGAGCAGCTGCTCAGGAGCGTTCACAAGGTTGAGTGCCAGATAGGGCAGACCGTCAAGCAGGTCCGCGTCCTCCGTAGTCGGACGGGCGGGCTCGGCGGCTCGCGGTGCGGCACTGGACGAGCCCCGAACCCGCTTGGCTCGGCGGCCCCAACCCTCCATATCCGGAGCACGTTTCATGTCCGGCGTTTCCCAGCCGGTCGACGGTCCCGACCTCGAGCGGGTCCAGCGTGTCGTCAGCGAGATCCCCGGCCCGCACTCCCGTGAACCGCTGACCCGTCAGCGGAAGGTGGTGCCTGGCCGGCGTCGGCGCCGTCCTGCCCGTGTTCGTGGAGGCGGCCGGTGGCGGGGTGATCGTCGATGCGGACGGCAACTCCTTCATCGACTTCGGCAGCGGAACCCCCGTGACCAAGGTCGGCGATTCCGCCGCGGACTTGGAGCGCGCGGCCGCGCAGTTGCGCCGGTCGGCCGTGTGACCGTCTGTGGGGATCAGGCACGACCGACGGCCGCCACAACGTGACCGCACGCGGGACCTGGTGGAGCTGATCGACCCAGTCGCCCCGGGTGCCGTCGAGATCACGATCGCCGCGACATATCCCCTCTCCCCTCTATCGCGTCACCGACGCCTTCGCGGCACTGCAGCAGCGGCGCGCCCGAGGCGAGATCGTCCTGATCTCCTGAGCACGGCGCCCACCGACCTCACTGCACCGTGCCGGGTCCGCCACCACGGCACGGTGCAGTGGTTCACCTGCTCGACCGGTCAGGCGTTGAAGCGGTATGAGCCCGCCCGGGCCCCGTAGACCTTGTAGGCCGCGCCTCCGGAGGTGTCGTCGCGGACGAAGGCGGCGCCCCGGGGTGCGGTGACGGGCTGGTTCTGGGTGGGGACCCAGATCTCGGCCTCGGTGTTGTACGGGACCGTCACCGCGAGGTCGATCCTGCCGTCCCCACGCCGCCGCCACTCCGAGGACACCTTGCCGCGCACGGTGTCGATCGAGGCGCTGACATGGTCAAGGGTCGCGGGCGACAGGTCGGTGTTTTCGGTGCCGGTCGGGACCCTGCTGTTGACCGCGGCTGCGGGGATGTACGGGCGGATGCGCAGCGTCTCGTAGGCAGTTGAGGTCGGTCTGATGCCGGCCAGGCTCTGGTAGAACCAGGTGGCCACGTTGGAGCGGTAGTGGTGGTCGACCGAGAGCCGGTCGGTCCACTGTTCCCACAGCGAGGTGGCACCCTTGGCGATCTGGTAGACGTAGCCGGGCAGGCCGGTCTGGGTGACGGCCTTCAGAGCGATGTCCGTGTAGCCGTACTCGCTGAGGATGTTGAACTCGTAGCGCGAGCCGTACATGTCGTTCTGGATGTGCTGGTCGGCTGCCACGATCCGGTCGGCGAGCAGCTTCGCGAGGGCCTTCTTGTTCTCCGCGAGCGTCTTCGTGCCAGCCAGGCGACGCGGGTCGTCGGGGTCCAGGTCCGAGCCGGGCACCAGGTCGAACGCGATGGCCAGGGCGTTCTCGCTGGAGATGCTGCCCTGGGTGAAGTGGGCCTGTGCAGCGTCCCAGTAGTTTGCGATGAACGCCTTGCGCAGGGTGCGCGCCAGATTCGCGTAGTGGGCGGCGCGTTCTGTACGGCCGAGACCGCGTCCCACCTCGTCCATGTAGTCGCAGAAGTGGATGTAGAAGGCGAGGCTGATGACGGCGTTGCTGCCGGGGCTCTCCGCACCGGAGTAGGCGCCGAGCGAGGCCTCGAACTTGTAGTCGTTCTCGGCGGTGAACAGCGTCTCGTAGTACATCAGGAGCGTGTCCTGGTGGTCGTAGAGCTCGGCGAACAGGCTGCTGTTGCCGTAGTACGTGTGCAGTTCCCTCGGGATGACGAAGTACGCCGAGTCCCAGGCGGGCACCGCCTTCCACGCGGCGTTCCAGCCGGGGGTGTGGTCGTAGCCGTATCCGCCCTTGGCGATGGGGACGAACATGGGCAGCTGGCCGGTGGAGATCTGGGTGTCGGGGAAGTGCCGCAGGTAGGTGGTGAGTACGGCGTTGACGTCCCAAGTGAGTGATTCGGACTCGGAGCTGGCCATGGCGTCGCCGGTCCAGCCGTTCTTCTCGCGGGACGGGGTGTCGGTGGGCTTCTGCACCAGGTTGTTCTGCTCGGCCCACTCCAGGTTGCGCTGGAGACGGTTGATCAGGGCGTTGTCCGTGGCGAAGGTGCCGGTGCGGGCGAAGCCGGAGCGGGCGACACCGACAGTGAGCATGTCCGCGTCCCGCTTCAGGTCGGGGGCTCGCCCGAGGACCGCCTCCAGGTTCATCACTTCCAGGTAGCGGAAGCCGAAGTGGCTGAACTGCTGCTCCCAGGTCTGCGTCGGCCGCTTGCCGAGGGTGTAGTAGTGCGTCTGGAGGTTGGCGTCGTGCTGGAAGTTCTCCTCCTCCACGGAGAGCGGGGAGGCGGCCGTGCCGTCGCCGCCGGCGATGCGGTTGCCACCGCGGATCCGCAGCGTGAGGCCCTCCTTGTCGGAGCGCACGTCGGTCAGCGTGAGGCGGACGAGGCCCGTCAGGATCTGGCCGTAGTCAAGGATCCAGGTCTTCGAGCCGGGCGCCGTCTCGGTGAGGGAGACCGGTTGCAGCGTCTGGCTGACCAGCACCGGTTCCGCCTCGTGCGCCCTCATGACGGCAGGTCTGAAACCGTCGGGAATCGTCGTGGCGGGCAGCGCGCCGTGGTACTTCGGCGAAGGACTCACGCAACTGCCCGGCGGAATGAGGGCGGCCGCTGGGCGCCAGGCTCGGCCGGTGCGGTAGCCGACGGAGCGCCAGTCGCCCAGCTCGTCGGCTCGGCGGGCGTCGTACTTCTCGCCCGAGTAGACGGAGTCGAAGGTCGTGGGCCCGTCGGCGGCCAGCCAGTCCCGGTCCGTGACGAGCGTGGTGGCCGAGCCGTCGGTGTACGTCACGACGAGCTTCGCGCGCAGGCGCGGCTGGCCGGCGTAAGGGGCTAGCTGCCAGTACCACTCCTGGGGCGTGGTCACGCCGTACCAGCCGCGTCCGAGCTCGGCGGCGACGACGTTCTCCCGGCCGGCCTCCAGCAGCGTGGTGACATCGAAGGTGTCGTACAGGACCGTGCGGTCGTAGGTGCTCTGGTCGGTGAGCAGCCGGGGCACGCTGGTCCGGCCCGCGTTCGCCCGCCTGCCGTCGACGGTGAGCGGGGCGCCGTTGACGGTGAAGCTGACGTTGCCCGCGGCGCTCAGGTGCAGCCGGGCCTTGGCGATGCGGCGCCCGCGGGGCAGGGTGAACGCGCGGCGCAGTACCGGGGCCGGGTTGGCGATGGGCAGCATGCTGTTCTTGGACGGGATGTAGGGGTTCTTGGGTGGGAAGGTGAGACCGGCGAGGGTGGCGATGCCGTTCTCGAACGGGTTGGCGCCCATGGTCAGGTCGGCGGAGAAGTCGCGGGCGCCGGTGCCGGTCACCTCGACGCTGCGGATGGTGGCGGAGGTGCCGCCGGCGAAGCCGAAGCTGCCGTGGCGGCGGATCTGGTCGCCGGCGAGCGTGCGGCTGTCGACCTCGACGCCGTTGACGGTGGTGGTCGCGGTGAGCCCCTGGACGGCGACCTGCACGGTGTGGTCGCGGGTGGCCCAGGTGTCCTTGGTCAGCCCGGTGGATGCGGGGAGGGTGACCGTGCCGACCGGAACACTGCGCGTGCCGGCGGCGGTGGGGTTGGTCTCGCTCTGCGGGTCGTAGTAGTTGACCCCCCAGTCGGGCTCGGAGGTGCCGTCGTCCACCCAGGTGTTGCCGGCGTAGTGGCTGGTCCTCATGACCAGCTGCATGTCCTCACCGCTTTGCCGGACTGTCCAGTTGAGGCCCTCGCCCCAGGTCTTGCCGATGGGTTCGGCGCGCAGCAGCAGGGCAAGCCCGCCGGCGGCGTCGGGGCCGCCGCGGAAGACGACGGTCGCGGTCAGATCCTTCCAGTCGTGGTCCTGCGCCACTCGGCCGCCGATCCACCGCGCGCCCGACCAGTCCTTCTCGCCCTTCAGCAGGCCGGTCTCCCACGTCGCCGGCTCGCTCCAAGGGCCGGGTGCGCCCTTCTCGTCCCAGGTCCGCACCCGCCAGGAGTACGCCCGCTCCGAGTGCAGCGGACCGCCCCCGTAAGCCACCTCGGTGCTGTTCGAGCCCGCCATCTTGCCGCTGTGCCAGATGTCGGCCTTGCCCGGCCCGGTGCCGACCTGGATCTCGTACGCCGTCTGCCTGGCCACCGGAGGCACCCAGCTGAACGTCGGTGCGGTCTCCGTGCCCAGGGGCGCGACCCGCGAGTTGACCTGCAGGTCCGCCGGTGCGGAACCGCGCCCGCCCGCTGCCGTCGCGCTCGCCGCCACCGCGTTCGGCGCGGCGGCGAGCGGGAGCGCGGCCCCGGCCGCCGCGGCCGCGGCCGTCATGATGCCGAGCATGTGTCGGCGGCTCAACGCACTTCTGTTCTCCTCGGCCACGGCTCAGATTCCCTTCGTAAGCGCACCGCGCTGGAACAGGGGTGTCCCTCCCCCGCAAGGTATTGAAACGTTTCAATACCTTCCACGTGGAAAGCTTATGGACAGGCGTGGCCGAAACGCAATGGTCTGAAGCGACGACTCATCACGACCCCGTGGGTGGGCGCACCCGGCCAAGGCCTCCCGCCAGGCGCGGAAGCCGGTCAGAGCCTCGGCCTCGCCGAAACAGGGTGAAGTGGGCCACCCCCGGGAGGGGCCGTGTTCCGCTCGTGGCCGCGCAGGTTCCGGGCGAGCCCGGACCTCGTCGTGCCGCAGGACGCCGGTCAGTCGGCCTTGGACGCCCACGCCGTTTCCACCGCGTCCGCGAGGGCCTCCCCCTTGGCGAAGCCGTAGTACGCGGCGAACTGCAGCACGATCTCGTCCATCTCCTCTTTGGTGAGGTCGCCGGAGTGGAGCGCAGCCCGGACGTGCGTCTGCAGTGGGACGGGCGAGTCGTCGAGGGCGACGCTGGCGACGGTGATGATCCGGCGCTCGCGCCGGTTCAGCCCGGGGCGCTGCCAGACGTGCCCGAACACGAAGTTGAGAATGCCGGCGTGCCGGTACGGCGAGTTCGTGGGCGGTGCGGGCGTGAGGTTGACGTCGATGAACTCCTTCACGCCGCGTTCGAGCCGTTCGTCCCAGGTGGCGGGGCCGAGGGTGTCGTTGCTCAACTGCGGCCAGTGCGGGGTCTGTTCACCGCGTTCGCGGTGGATGCGGTCCCACTGCCGGGCGATGGCCCCCTCCACGTGGGACGCCTTGGGCCAGCCGCAGTACACCGCGAAGTGCAGGACGAACTCCAGCATGGCCTCCAGGCCGATGTCGCCGCTCACAAGCGCCGCGTGGACGTGGTCCTCGATGGGCTGCGGGGAGTCGGCGGCTGCCACGCACGTGAGGGTGACCCAGCGGCGGTCGCGGCGGCTCAGGCCGGGGCGTGACCAGACCTCGCCGTAGAGGAAGTCCCGTGCGGCGCGGCCGAACGGGGTGGCAGTCGAGGGTGGTTCGTGGGCGGGCAGGACCTCTGCCAGGGTGTGGACCGCCTGGGTGTCTTCCATGAGGCCTCCTGGTGCGGGGGTTGGGGCGCCTGCTTACGCGCGGATGAAGACGTTTTTGGTCTGGAGGAACTCGTAGAGGCCCTCTTTGCCGCCTTCACGCCCGTAGCCGCTCTGCTTGTAGCCCCCGAACGGGGCGCCGGGCGGCTGGCCCGAGGCACCGTTGACGAGCACGGTGCCCGACTCGAGGTGCGGGACGATGCGCTGGACGCGGGACACGTCCTGCGTGTGTACGGCGGTGCCGAGGCCGTAGGGCGTGGAGTTGGCCAGTTCGACCGCCTCGTCCTCGGTCGTGAAGGGGATCAGGGCCAGCACGGGGCCGAAGACCTCGTGCTGGCCGGCCTCGCTGTGCGGGTCGACGTCGGCGAGGACCGTCGGGTCGATGAAGTAGCCGTCGCGGTTGTCCGGGGGCAGCGTGGACGGGTCGGTGGCGTGGCCGCCGGCGATGACACGGCTGTCCTTGGCGGCGCGTTCGATCATGCCGAGGATGCGTTCGTGGGCCGCCTTGCCGACGACCGGGCCGAGGGCGGTCGTCTGGTCGAAGGGGTCTCCGACGCGCAGGGCGGTGGCCGCCGCGGCGGTGGCGGTGACCACCCTGTCGTACGTCTCGCGGTGGACCAGCATGCGGGTGGTGAGGTTGCAGCCCTGGCCGGAGAGTTGGTAGCAGGAGCGGACCGTCTCGGCGACGGCCGCGTCGAGGTCGGCGTCGGGGAAGACGATGTCGGCTGTCTTGCCGCCGAGTTCGAGCAGGACGGGCTTGAGGGTGTGGCGGGCCGCGTCGAGGATCTTCTTCGCGGTCGGGATGCCGCCGGTGAAGGAGATCTTCGCGACGTCGGGGTGGCGGACCAGTCGCTCGCCGGCCTCCGGGCCGCCGGGCAGGACGTGCAGCACGCCCGGGGGAAGCCCGGCCTCCAGGGCGATCTCGGCGAACCGGGCCACGGTGAAGGGGGCCAGGTCGGGGGACTTGACGACGACGCAGTTACCGGCTGCGAGCGCGGGGGCGACCTTCATGCCGGCCGACATGATCGGGCCGTTCCAGGTCAGGATGATCCCGATGACGCCGTACGGCTCGGGGACGGTGTAGTCGAGGCCCGGCACCATGCGCGGGCTGGGCGGGATGGTGGCGCCCTCCAGCTTGTCGGCCCAGCCGGCGTAGTAGCCGAACCAGCCGGCGGACAGGTGGGCCAGCCCCGCCGAAGTACGGAAGGGGACGCCGAGTTCGAGGGTGTTCAGCCGGCCGAGTTCGGGCACGCGCTCCAGCATCAGCTCCTCGACGCGCTGGAGGATGCGGCGGCGCTGGTCCGGGGACATCGCCCGCCACTCGGGGAAGGCGTTCTTCGCCGCCGCGACGGCCGCGTCGACCTCCTGCGGTCCGGCGAGCAGGACGGTGCCGTTGGCGCGGGCGGTCGCGGGGTTGATGTGGTCCTGTCGGCCGACGGACGTGGTGTCGAGCCAGGTGCCGTCGACGAGAGGGCCGGTCGTGCCGAGGTCGTGGGACAGGGACGTGGTCATGTCGGTGCCGCCTTGGGGTCGTCCGGGTGGGGCGGTGGTCAGGGCGCCGGACTCCGGCCCAGCGTCGCAAGGGTGTGCGTGGTGAGGTCCGCGAGCGTCCGGGGCCGGGGAGCCCGGGCCGTGTCGGCGACGTCGAGCAGGAGACCGATGTCCTTGCGCAGCAGCGGCAGGGCCCGGCGCAGTCCGTTCGTGTTGAAGCCGGAGGCGGCGAGGATGGCCGCGGCGCGGCTGCCGCCGGTGCCGTGCGCGAGCACCTCTGCGACCGCGGTGCGGTCCATGCCGAGCCCGTCGGCGAGGGAGAAGGTGTCCAGCGCCAGGCCGACCTGGGCGGTGAACACGAAGTTGTTGAGGAGCTTGGAGAGTTGGCCGCTGCCCAGCGGTCCGAGGTGGATCACCGGGTCGGCGAAGGTGTCGAACACCGGGCGGCAGCGGGCGACGTCCGCCTCCCGTCCGCCGGCCATGACCAGGAGCCTGCGTTCCGCGGCTGCTCCGCCTCCGCCGCTGACCGGAGCGTCCACCACGGCGATCTCCCGCTGGGCGGCCTCGTCGGCGACGCGTCGGCAGGTGTCGGGATGGATGGTGGAGTGGAGGACGACGACCCCGCCGGGAGCCATGCCGGTCAGTACGCCGTCGGGTCGCAGGAGGACGTCCTCGACGTCCGCGTCCGCCACGACGCACAGGCACACGATGTCGCTCGCCGACCCCAGCTCGGCCGGTGTTGCCGCCACCGTGGCGGCCGTATCGGCGAACGCGTCCGTCGACGTGCTGCGGCGCGCCCACAGCGTCAGGGGGAACAACGCCTCGGCGATACGGCGGGCCATCGGTGCGCCCTGGCTGCCCAGTCCGATGAAGCCGACCCGTGTCGTGGATGTCACGGTGCCGGTCACAGCCGGGTGACCCAGCCGCCGTCGACGCTGATGGCCTGGCCGTTGATCCATTCGCCGGCCGGGGAGGCGAGCAGCAGCAGCGTGCCGAGCAGGTCTTCGGCGGGCGCGGACTTCTTGCCCGGGATGGCGGCCGTGAGAGCGGCGCGTACGGGGTGGTCGGCGGGCAGGCTGCGCATGCCCGGTTCGTTCTCGACCAGGCCGGGGGCGATGGCGTTGACGTTGATGCCGAGCGGGCCGAGAGAGCGGGCGAGGCCGACGGTGACGTTGACCAGGGCCAGTTTGCTGACGCCGTAGATACCCCCGCCCATGAAAGCACCTGCGGAGACCTGGTTGATGATGCGTCCGCCGCCCCGCTCGACCATCGAGGCCTTCACCGCGCCCGCACAGATGACGGCGCCGAGGACGTTGACACGCATGACGCGGTCGAACCAGTCCGTGGGCAGGTCCAGGATGTCGACCTGGGGGATCTCGGCCATGAGGGCCGCGTTGTTCACCAGGATGTCGATGCCACCGAAGGCGTCGGTGGTCTTCGCTGCCAGGTCTGCTGCGGAGTCGCGGTCGGTGATGTCGACCTGTACGCCGAGCGTGCGCAGTCCGTCGGCGGCCAGGGTCTTGGCGGCCTGCTCGGCGCCTTCGCCGTTGAGGTCCGCGAGGACGACGGAGGCGCCGGCCTCGGCGAGTGCGCGGCCGTAGACCTGGCCGATGGCGCCGGCGCCCCCGGTGACGACGGCGACCTTGCCGTCCAGGCGGAGCCGGTCGAGTGTGCTGCTCATGGGGCATCCTTCGTCAGACGGGACAGGTAGGCGTCGACATCGGCACCGTGCTCGCGCAGTTCGTCGGCGGCCTGCGGTGCGGTGAGGATGAGGAAGTGGTCGTGGGTGACGCCCTCGGCGACGAGTTCGCCGACCGAATCTGCGTCCAGGACCGGGAAGTCGGGGCCTCGTGGCGGTGCCGGTTCCCCGTAGAAGCTGATCTGCTCGACGATGTTGGTGGCGACGCCGGCCGGGCACAGGCAGGAGACGCCGATGCCGCGTGGGCGCAGGTAGAGCGCGAGCGCCTCGGACAGGCCGACCACCGCGTGCTTGGTCGCGGTGTAGGGCAGGCGGTCGAATCCGTAGGGCAACAGACCCGCCGTGGAAGCGGTGTTGACGACGTGGCCCGATCCCTGCTCCAACAGGTGGGGCAGGAACACAAGGTTGCTGCGTACGACGCCCAACAGGTTGACGTCGACGACGCGTTGCCACGCGTCAAGGGGGATGTCCTCGACAGGGCCGACGGCCAGGATGCCGACGTTGTTCATGACCAGGTCGATGCGGCCGAAGCGGTCGAGGGCCAGCTTCCGCACCGCTTGCAGGTCGTCCAGGCTGGTCACGTCGCACTCTGCGGCGATACCCCGGGCGCCGAGTTCACCGGCCACGGTGTGCGCCCGCGCGCCGACGAGGTCGGTGACCACGACACGCGCGCCGCGCCGGGCGAAGGCGTGGGCGGCGGCACGGCCGATCCCGCTGCCGGCGCCGGTGACCACCGCCACGGCGTTGCGCAGATCAATACTCATCGCGACGTCGTTCCTCCGCTCGCGGGTGGGAGGGCGGCTGTTCAGGGATGAAGCGGCAGGACCGGTTCACTCGCTCCGGTCTCGGTCTCGCCGAGCACGGACGAGGTCGTCGAGGACACGGGGGCCTGGAGGAAGCCGACCAGGCCGTCCAGCAGGTCCCCGACATGGACGGCGAAGGACAGCACGTGCCCGCCGCGGGCCCGGGTGCGTTCACGTTCGGAGGCGGCATGTACGCCGAAGGCCAGGGCCTGCGAGATGCGGTGGCCGCGCAACGGCTCGGGAAGGTGCGGCAGCAGGGTGCCGATCCGCTCGACGAAGTCGGTGGTGGGCTGGCTCAGTTCGACTGAAAGGCGTTCGAAGACGTCCCGACGACCGTGCTGCTGGAGCATCGCGACGAAGCTGAGGTAGTGACTGCCCTCCTGTTCGCCCTGTTCCAGGACGGGCAGGAGGTGGCACTCCACCCATGTCCTGAGATCGTCCGGGCGCCGACGCGCGACCAGCAGCCCGCGTCGTTCGTTCAGCTCCGGCAGCCGGTACTCGAAGATCTCCTGGACAAGGTGCTCCTTCGTTCCGAAGTGGTACTGCACCGCCGTGTTGTTGCCGTTCCCGGCCGCCGCGCTGATCTGACGCAGAGACACCCCGTCGAGGCCGTGCTCGGCGAAGAGCCGCTCGGCGGCCAGGACGATCTGTTCCTTCACGGACGGTTGAACCACGACACCAGACTCCTTGAAGAGCAGCGTTATGCAGTTTCGAGAACTTCATTTCCGCATGACAGGAATCTAGTTTTGTCCTGGCGTGAAGTCAACTGCCTTAGCAGTCAGTCAGTTGGAGAAATGTTCAGGAACCCGGCGGCGGGAAGACCGGCTCACCGGTGTCCGCGTCCCTGATACCGATGGCCTCGATCGGGCACGACTCGGCCACCTCCAGCACCTCTTCGGACGCGGGAAGGGTGGCCGACCTCGCATGCCCCTGGCCGTTCTCGTCGAGTTCGAAGTGCTCGGGCGCGGAGGCGGCGCACAGCCCGGTGCGGACGCACATCCGTGTGTCGACGGTGACGTTCCACCGCTCGGTCGTCATCGGGCTCCTTCGATGACCAGCGGCAGGGTCTTCCAGCCGCGCACGGTCGAGGTCTGCGCCAGCTCGGCGTGGTCCCAGTCGACGTCCCAGCCGGGGAACCGCTTGAGGATCTCCTCCGCCGCGATCCGGCCCTCCAGCCGGGCCAGGGCCGCGCCCAGGCAGTAGTGGGCGCCGACGCCGAAGCTCATGTGCTGGGTGACGCGGTGGATGTCGAAGCGGTCGGGGTCGTCGAAGCGGCGGGGGTCGCGGTTGGCGGCGGCCTGGATGAAGAGGATGGCGCTGCCGGCCGGCACCGTGCGGTCGTACAGCTCCACGTCCTTGGTGACGTACCGTCCGGTGAACGGTCCGGTCGGCTCGAAGCGCAGGATCTCCTCGATGGCGTTGGGGATGAGGGACGGGTCGGCGGCCAACTCCCGGCGTGCTTCGGGGTAGCGGGCCATCAGTGCGCCGAACCAGCCGATGAGGCGGCCCGTCGTCTCGTTGCCAGCACCGGCGACCACGGAACAGTAGGTCAGGACCTCCTCGTCGGTGAGCGTGCGGGTGGCTCCGTGCTCGTCCTCGAACTCGGCGGTCATCAGCTCGGTCATCAGGTCGTCGGAGGGGTGCCGCTTGCGCCACTCGATGTAGTCCTTGAAGGCGTCCGTGCTGAGGATGTCCTCGTGGTTGATCTTTCCGCCGCCCTCGGTGCCCAGCGTGTCGTCGGTCTTGTCGCGGATGGCGGGCTGGTCCGCCTCGGGGATGCCCAGGAGCATGCCGATCACCCGCATCGGCATCTCGGCGCCGACGGCCTCGACGAGGTCGAACCGCTCGGCGCCGGTGACCGGTTCGAGTGCGCGGCGGCAGAAGGCCCGTACGCGGGGCTCCAGGGTGGCGATGCGGCGCGGCGTGAACACGCGGGCCAGCAGGCGGCGATGGATGTCGTGGGCGGGCGGGTCCTCAAAGATGAGGGTGCCGGGCGGAAGTTCGATGTCCGCCTGGATGATCTCCAGGATGTCGCCGCGGGCGGAGGAGTAGGTCTGCCAGTCCGCGAGCCCGTGCTGGACGTCGGTGTGGCGGCTGACGGCGTAGAAGTCGTGCCGGTCGTTGTAGTAGAGCGGCGCTTCCTCGCGCAGCCGGGCGTAGAGGGGGTAGGGGTCGCGGGCGAGGGCGGGGTCGTAGGGGTCCCAGTAGATCGTATCTGCAGCGGTCACGGGCGCAACTCCCTTGATGTGAAGCTCACTTGAGGAGAGCACCGGCGTCGATCGGCAGGGTCACGCCGGTGATGAAACGGGACTCGTCCGAGGCGAGGAAGACAACGGCGTTGCTGACGTCCAAGGGCTCCACCCACGGGGTGGGGAGGATGTGCATGCCCCGGGAGACCGCCGCGAAGTCGTCGACGGTGGGGTTCTCCAGGTCCGGGCGGAACATCCGGTAGGTGGCCTCGTGCATCACCATCGGCGTGCTCACCTGGGTAGTGTGCAGCGAGTTGACCCGGATGTTCTCGGCCCCCAGCTCAATGGCCAGCGTGCGCATCAGCCCCACCACACCGTGCTTGGCGGCGATGTAGTGGCCGATGTTCGGGTATGCCTTCAGGCCGCCCACCGAGCTGGTCAGGACGACCGAGCCGCCCCTGCCGCCCGCGACGATGTGCGGGGTGGAGACCTTGGTGGACAGCCAGACGCCGGTCAGGTTGACGTCGATCATGTCGCGCCAGGTCTGCTCCGCCATGGCGTCGAGCGTGGCCCCGTCGCTGCCCAGGCCCGCGTTGGCCACCACGATGTCCAGGCGGCCGAACTCGGCGACACCGTCGTCCACGGCCGCCTTGAGCGCGTCGTGGTCGCGCACGTCCGCCTGCACGGCGTGGATGCGCCGGCCCAGTTTCTGTACCTGGTTGACGGTCTCCTCCAGATCTTCGGGGGTCGACATCGAGAACGTGACGCCGTCGAGCTGCTTGCACACATCCACGGCGATGATGTCGGCGCCTTCCTCCGCCAGCCGTACGGCGTGGCTGCGGCCCTGCCCGCGGGCGGCACCGGTGATGAAAGCGACCTTGCCTTCGACTCGTCCGGGCATGACTACCTCGTTTCCAGGGGCGGATCAGGATGTGATGACGGAGCACCGAGCCGAGTCACCGGTCGGCGCGCAGGAGGAGTGCGGGGAGGAACGGCACGGCGAGTGCGGTGACGGCCGGGGCGAGGAGTGCGCGGACCATTCGGCGCCGATCCCGCGCGTCTCCATCGGCACGGGGCTGTGAGCCTGCCGGTGGGCGGTCGCGCTCACCACGCGCGGGGCACCGTCGAAGAAGGGCGCCAAGTCGCCCGTCGGACGTCCGGCGTCCGGAGCGGTCGACAGCGACGACCATCGCCACCGGGTTGCCGACGGACCGCACCTCACCCCCGGCGAGGGGCGGCGAGGCGTGTCCGGGTCATAGCGCCCGTCGAGCGCGTACCACTGCTCACGCACACCCGGTTTGAGGTCGTGGGCGACTAACACTGCAAGTGCGCCATCCAGCTGGAGCGCCTCCGACCCGTCGGTCCCAGCGGTCCGAGCCCACGCGACCGCACTGCGCACGAAGCAGGCGTGCAGCCTGCCGCGGCGTACGGCGTCGTCGATGTACGTGCCGGTGCCGGTCAGCAGCCGCGAGTCCTCGACGCGCAGGGAGCGGGTGCCCGTACAGCGAGCCATGCGCCTGGCCCTCCGTTCACGCTAAACGAGTGTTCAACACGAGCGCTGAACAACTGTTTAACAGCGCGGTCCCGGGCCGTCAAGGACAATGAGCGGCATGACTGCGCCTCGCCGCATGGGCACCGAGAACTCCAAGACCCGCCAGCTCCTGCTCGACGTCGCCGAGCGACTGATGCTCGAGGAGGGCTACGCCTCCGTGGGCATTCGCCGGGTGGCGCGCGAGGCCGAGGTGGCGCCGGCACTGGTCCTTTACTACTTCCGCACGCTCGACGACCTCTTCCTCGCCATACTCCGACGAAGGGGTGACCATGAAATGGAGCGGGTGGTCCGGCTGCTGGACGGCCCGCAGCCGCTGCGCACTCTGTGGCAGATCGCCAGCCACCCTGGCAACGCGCTGACCACGGAGTTCGCCGCGCTGGCCAATCACCGCAAGGCGATTCGCGCCGAACTCGCCGCCTTCGCCGAACGCTACCGCGAGGCACAACTGGAGGCCCTCACGCGCCGACTCACGGAGACGGGCACGGAGCTGCCGCCCGAGGTGTCCCCGGCCGTGCTGCTCATGCTGACGAACGCGCTGGGCCGGATCATCATGATGGAGAACACCATGGGGATGACCGCCCGACACGCTGAAGCCCTCGCGTTCGTGGAACAGTTTCTCCAGCACCACGAAGGGGCCGTCGCGGATGCCTGAAGGCGTGCGACCGGCCAATCAAATTCCGACCGTATGGTAAGTTTTTAGGTCGCCGAGGAGAGGGAGCGCCACTGTGGGGCAGGCAAAGGCGCGGGGACCGTACGCCAAGACACCGGCCCGCCGGGAGGAGATCGTACGGGCGGCGCGCGACAGCTTCGCCGAGCGCGGTTACGCCAAGGCCTCCCTGCGCGACATCGCCGAGCGGGCCGGCATCACCCACGCCGGGCTCCTGCACCACTTCCGCAACAAGGACGAACTCCTCGCCGAGGTGCTCGCCGACCGCGACTCAGAGGAGTGGCAGCAGGGCCTGGACGATGTCGACAGCCCCGACCAGCTCGGGCCCTATCTCGCCGCACTGATCCGCCACCACCAGAGGGCCCCCGAGCTGATGCGCCTGTGGATCGAGCTCGCGGCGGCGGCCTCCCGACCGGATCATCCCGCGCACACCTACTTCGTCGACCGCTACGAACGCAGCCGCGCGCAGTTCGTCGACGGATTCCCCGACGAGAAGGCTCGCGCCAGGCTCCGGGAAGGCGTCGGCCCCGAGAACGCCGCAGTCCTCTTCCAGGCGGTACTCAACGGGCTCCAGTTGCAGTGGATCCTCGATCAGGACCTCGACATCGTGGGGCCGGTCACCGACTTCGTACGGCTGCTGTTCGAGCGGGACGACGCCGAGGGCGTCGGCTGAACAGTGACGGCGCACGGCCGCGTTCGGTGTCCACGGCGGTCACGCTGCCGACCCGGGGCGGTCAGGGACGCCATGCCGTTCCACGGGAAGGGCGTGGTCCCGCACCGGGGCCCAGGTCGCCCTTCCGGGGCAGGTGCCGGTGGCGAGGCCCACCGCGCACGTGAGGTCCGACCCCCGGCCCGAGATGAGCCAACTCATCCCGCTAGAGAGCGCGAAGGCCGAGCCGCCGCCTCAATCCAGCCGGTCCGCGCACCTCACACGTGGCCGCCTCCTGGCGGAGGCCAGGTCCCTCGCCGACGCCAGCGCCGACCGCCACCGCATCCGCGCGCCGCGGCGGCGTTTCCGCACCACCGAGTCACCCCGACCCGGCACTTGAGGAGTGGCCCGCCCCTGAGACAGGCGCGGGGGCGGACGTCTCCCTGCCTCTGCGGTCCCGCCCCGACACGAGACCCGAGCCGAGGGCCACGGTCGTGAATCCGGCCGAGCGCGGGATCGCCATGATGCTGCGGGAGGGCGCAACCGCGTCAACTCCGCATTCGCGGCTCCGCGGATCTCGGTGGTGATCGCCCCGGACTGCACTGTCCGGCGGAACGCCACCTCCCCGTACTCGGCACGGATCGCCTGGCGCCGGGCGACTTCTCACGGAGCGTAGCGGCAAGAGCCGGTTCGCCGTCATCGACGGCTTGGCCGGTGCTGCCGCACGCCCCGGCATCGGAGTCAGCCCGTCTGCAGAATCTCGACCTGGTTGCCCCATGGATCGAGGACATCGACGGATCGGGACTGCCCGTCCGGGCCGCCTTCGAACTCGCCCTGGACCGTGGCGCCGTTCGCGACCGCCCGCGCCTTCGCGATGTCCAGGTCCGGGACCTGGATGATGAAGCTCCCCTTCTTCTTCCAGTCGTGAGGGCCCCTCTTCAGGAGAACCAGCCCAGGCCCTCCGTTCGGAAACACCACGATATGCGCGGTTTCTCCCTGGGCGACGGCGAATTTCGCGCCGAACACCCGGCCGTAGAACGCTTCGCCGGCATCAAGGGTGCCCACGTAGAGCTTGACCATGATGATAGTTCCGGTCGGCGCAGCCGAACTGTCCGAATCCAAGCGGCTCGTCGACACAGCAGTGGCCGGCGAGCCGGCGAGCCGCGCGGCGACCGCATTCCCGGTGGTCACGTGTGAGTCCGTCGCCGCTCTGGTCCCGGCGGGCGCACCGCACCCGACCGCCAGTATCAGCGGCACAGCAAGCAGAATCGCTCGTCGACGCATCAAGGAGCCTCTCCATCTCTCGGGCGAGTGTGGCGCGATCTGTGTTCGACGGCGAGCGGGCAGTCGGTGTGCGTGAACGCGACGGGACTTCATGCGCAGCCGGAAAGGTGCGCTGGTTGCCGCCGTACGGCGCACCGACGCCGCCACCACCGTGCAATCCTGAAAGTTTCAATCTCTCTCAGGAGAGCGAAACTCTCGCATGATGCGAACTGACTTTCAATATCCGGGAGTCTGGTTCTAATCCCAGTCTGTCGACGCACTCGGACACCGAGAGGGCCCGCCCGAATGTAACGCTCAGGTTACGAAATCACCCCGCCATCTTCCCCGCCCCTCGATCCCGGTTTACGTTCCAGCGAAAACCAACCACATGGTAACAGTTGGTGTCCGGACGCAGCCAGCGTCCCGATCCACGTCCAGCACTCGCGCTCCCGGCCACTCAGGCAGGCCAGACCGCCCCGGCGGGCCGCGCATCGCCGGGGCGGTCACCATCGGCACTCAGGAAGGCATTCGACGATGACCGAACTCGCTCCCGGTTTCCTCTGGGGCGCATCCACGGCACCGCACCAGATCGAGGGCAACAACCTCAACAGCGACTTCTGGGCGAACGAGGGGCGCATCCCGGGCATGGAGCGCAGCGGCGACGCCTGCGACAGCTACCACCGGTACCGCGAGGACATGAAGCTGCTCGCGGACGCCGGGCTGGGCGCCTACCGCTTCGGTATCGAGTGGGCACGGATCGAGCCGCTCCCCGGCCTGGTCTCGCGCGCCGAACTCGCCCACTACCGGCGCATGATCGAAACGGCCTTCGAGCTCGGCCTGACCCCGGTCGTGACCCTGCACCACTTCACCAGCCCGCTCTGGTTCGCCGAGGAGGGCGGCTGGCTCGGCGACCGCGCGGTGGACCGGTTCCGGACCTACGTCGAGACGGTCGCGCCGATCCTCGAAGGCGTCGAGTGGGTCGTCACCATGAACGAGCCGAACATGCTGGCCATCATGGTCGGCATGGCGCGGGCCTTCCAGAACCCGCAGGCCGACGGGGAGTGGCAGAGTCCCACCCTCGACACCGAGGGCCCACGCCCGCCGTTGCCCGCTCCCGACGTGCTCATCGGCGCGCGACTCGTCGAAGCGCACCACGCCGCGCGGGAAGTGCTGCGCGACCGCACCGGCGCCAAGGTCGGCTGGACGGTCGCCAACCGCGCCTTCGTGGCCCGCCCCGGAGCGGAGGAGAAGAAGCGCGAGCTGGAACACGTCTGGGAGGACCTCTACCTGGAGGGGTCGCGCGGCGACGACTTCGTGGGCGTGCAGTCGTACTCCAGCCAGTGGGTCGGCCCGGACGGCATCGAGCCCTACCCGCCGCACCCGGACAACACGCTCGTGGGGACCGCCTACCGGCCCGACGCCCTGGGCATCGCGGTACGGCACACCGCCGAGTTCACCGGGGGCCTGCCGATCCTGGTCACCGAGAACGGCATCGCCACCGGTAACGACACCCGCCGCATCGCCTACACGGGCGAAGCCCTTGAGCACCTCGGCAAGGCGATCGCCGACGGGGTGGACGTACGCGGCTATCTGCACTGGAGCCTGCTCGACAACTACGAGTGGGGTCACTGGGCGCCGACGTTCGGCCTGGTCGAGGTCGACCGCGAGACGTTCGAGCGCCGCCCCAAGCCCTCTCTCTACTGGCTGGGCGAGACCGCCCGCCGCGGCCGGATCTGACCGCACTTCCACCGGAGGGACACACCGTGCAGATATCCGTACCCGACGTCTCGTCCGAGTCCCTGGCCGAACTCGTCTCGCTGGCCGGGCGGCGCGCCGTCGTGACCGGCGCGGGCCAGGGGCTCGGCCGGGCCGTCGCCGAGCGGCTGGCCGAGGCGGGAGCCGATGTGCTCGTCGCGGACATCCAGGACGAGCTCGCCACCGCCGTCGCCGAGGAGCTCGGCGCCCAAGGCCCCGGCCGCGCCCTGGCCGCCCATCTGGACGTCACCGACCCCGACAGCGTCGTGGCCGCCGCCGACCTCGCGGTCCGGGAGCTCGGCGGCATCGACATCTGGGTGAACAACGCCGGGATCTTCCCCAGCGTGCCCGCGCTGGAGATGTCCGCCAAAGCCTTCGACGAGGTGTTCGCGGTCAACACCCGCGGCGTATTCCTCGGCTCCCGGGAGGCCGCGCGCCGGATGAGCGAGGCCGGCAGCGGGGGCGTCATCGTCAACGTCGTCTCCACGGCCGGGTTCCGCGGGACGGCCCCCGGGCTCGCCGCCTACGTCGGCTCCAAGCACGCGGCACGCGGCCTCACGCGGCAACTCGCCCTGGAGTTCGCCTCGTTCGGCATCCGCGTACTGGGCGTCGCACCGACGTTCGTACCGACCGAGGGGAACATGGCGGCGGCCGCCGCGGCCGGAGTGGACGCCGACTCGTTCATGTCCGTGATGCAGCCGGGCCCGCTCGGTCGGCTCGGCGTGCCCGACGACATCGCCCGGGTGGTGCTGTTCTGCGCCAGCGACCTCTCGGCCTTCATGACAGGCAGCACCCTGCTCGCAGACGCCGGCGAAACGATGTGACGCGCGCTGCCCCGACACCACCCCGACCACACCGAGCAACCGGTAGGAACCCCATGCTCTCGCCCCGCACCACCCCCACCCGCGACATCGTCGGCCTCGACGGCCTGTGGCGGTTCGCTCTCGGCACCCGCGCCGGCGCCGCCCCCTGGGCGTCACAGCTCGCCCCACCGCTCGAAGTCCCCGTGCCCGCCAGCTACAACGACCTGTTCGTGGACCCGGAGATCCGCGACCACGTCGGAGTCGTCTGGTACCAGCGCGACGTGCGCGTGCCGCGCGGCTGGACCGGCGAACGCGTGGTCCTGCGCTTCGGGTCCGTCACCCACACCGCGCAGGTCTACGTGGACGAACGGCTCGTGGCCGAGCACACCGGCGGCTACACACCGTTCGAGGCGGACCTGACCGGCATCGTCGAGCCCGGCGCCCAGTTCCGGCTGACGGTCGGCGTCGACAACCGGCTGACGAACGTGACGATCCCGCCGGGCACCGTCACGACCGGCCCCGACGGACACGAACGGCAGTCGTATCTGCACGACTTCTACAACTACGCGGGCATCGCGCGCCCGGTCCGCCTGTACAGCACGCCGACGACCTTCGCCGAGGACGTCACCGTCGTCACCGGACGGGACGGCACGGCCGGCACCGTCGAGTACCGCGTGGAGACCGTCGGCGAGCACGCCGACACGGTCACCGTGCGGGTGCGTGCGGTGGACGAGTCCGGCCGGACCGTCGCGGAGGGCCACGGCCCCGAGGGCGTCCTGCGCATCGAGGACGTCACGCTCTGGCAGCCGGGCGCGGCCTATCTCTACGACCTCGTCGTGGAACTGGCCGTCGACGGCGAGACCGTGGACAGCTACACCCAGCCCTTCGGCGTCCGCACGGTCGAGGTGCGCGGCACTGACTTCCTCATCAACGGCGAGCCGTTCTACTTCACCGGCTTCGGCAAGCACGAGGACACCCCGGTCCGCGGCAAGGGCCACGACGACGCCTACCTCGTCCACGACTTCCAGCTGATGGAGTGGACCGGCGCCAACTCCTTCCGCACCTCCCACTACCCCTACGCCGAAGAAGTCCTGGACTACGCCGACCGCCACGGCATCGTCGTCATCGACGAGACCGCCGCCGTCGGCCTCAACCTGGGCGTCCAGGGCGGGCTCACCGGCATTCCGCCGACCCCCACCTTCGCGCCGGAGAACTTCGGCGGGACCACGCGGGACGTCCACGCCCAGCACCTGCGAGAGCTCATCGAACGGGACAGGAACCACCCGAGCGTGGTGATGTGGTGCCTCGCCAACGAGCCGGCCTCCAACGAGGACGGCGCACGCGACTACTTCGAGCCACTGGTCGAACTGGCCCGCAAGCTCGACCCGACCCGGCCCCTCACCTACGCCGCCGTCATGTTCGCGACGCCGCAGAACGACCAGATCGGCGACCTGTTCGACGTACTCAGCATCAACCGCTACTACGGCTGGTACCTCTTCACCGGCGACCTCCCGACCGCCGAGGGGTATCTGGAACAAGACCTGCGCGGGTGGGTCCAGCGCTTCGGCAAGCCGGTCATGATGTCCGAGTACGGCGCCGACACCCAACCCGGCCTGCACTCCGTCTGGGACGCCCCGTGGAGCGAGGAGTACCAGAGCGACTTCCTCGCCATGTACCACCGGGTCTTCGACCGCATCCCGGAGTTCGTCGGCGAACACGTCTGGAACTTCGCCGACTTCCAGACCTCTCCCGGCATCCATCGCGTCGACGGCAACAAGAAGGGCGTGTTCACCCGCGACCGCAAGCCCAAGTCCGCCGCGTTCGCCCTGCGCCGGCGCTGGCACGGCCTGGGCGGCCGCAGGCCCGGCCAGGCCGCGGCCGACTGACACCCGCGGTGCCAGTCGGCACCGCGCTTCCGTTACGCAGCACTGGGCTTCCGTTTCGCCGCGCGACCGAGAAGACGGCCCATGCCTCGACCCCGCCGCCCCATGGCACACAGCCGAACCACACCGGCGCTCTGCGCCGACCGAGCCGCTCACGGCCCGGCACCCGTCGGTGCAAGGCCACAGCCGCCGCTGTGCGTTCGCCGCGGTCCCGGCCGCCCTTCACCGGCGTCTCCTGAACCGGGATCCCGGCCCCGATGCTCCCGGCCGCTCACACACGCGGGATTCCCCGGTGCCGTAACGCCGCGGGACCGGTCGGCGGTACGGCTTCGACCGTGCCGTCGGCATCCCCGCCCACCGTTCCGGAGACGGCCCTTCCTGGCGCCCGACAGCCGCCGCCCCTTGTGATCATGTGACAAAGGAGTCCTCATGCCTCACGACGACCGAGACGTCAGCGTGGTGGTTCCCCCTTTGGCTGTGTCGCCGCAGGACGCCGCCGGGGCTCCCACCGAGCCGCCCGCCAAGCCCGAGATCGAGGCACCGCCGCTGCAGAAGGTCGGCAGGGAGTACCTCCTCTGGCTGATGATCGCCAGCTTCGGCGGCTCCCTGGCCCTGATGGTCCCCCTCTCCTACTCGCTCGCGGTGCGGATCTCCGATCTCGCACCCGGGCACGAGGAGCGGCTCGGGTACGTCACCGGGTCCGCGCAGTTCGGCTACCTGGTCCTCAGCCCCCTGATCGGCCTCTGGAGCGACCGGACCCGTTCCCGGCTCGGCCGCCGGACCCCCTTCATGATCGGAGGTGCCCTGCTCGGCACCGTCGCGCTCGTCGGGGTCGCCCTCGCGCCGTCGGTCCTCCTGCTGGGCCTGGCGTGGGTCGTCGGCATGATCGGCTGGTCCACGGCCGGACAGGCCGTGCAGAACGTCCAGGCGGACCGGGTGCCCGAGGAGCAGCGCGGCCGGGTCTCGGCGCTGACCAGTGTCATGACCCAGATCGCCCCCGTGATCGGCATCGGTCTCGCGTACGGGGTGGCCTCCAGCACGTTCCTGGTGTTCCTGGTCCCGGGCGTACTGGGCGCCGCCCTGGTGATCCTTTTCCCGGTGTTCAAGCCCGAGGGCGACTCCCGCGCACTCGTGCGCACCAGCGGCGTGACGCTGCGGAACGTGGTTGCCAGCTACGGCTTCAACCCGCGCAAGTACCCGGATTTCGGCTGGAACTGGCTCGGCCGCTTCGTCTTCTTCATGGGCCTGTACTTCAACACCACCTTCGGCACCTTCTTCTACGCGCAGCGGCTCGACCTGCCGGTCAAGGAGGTCGCCGGGATCGTGGCGGTCATCGGGACCATCGGCGTGGTGGCCGCGGCGGGCGGCGCCATCGGGGGCGGCTTCCTCTCCGACAAGCTCGGCCGGCGCAAGCTGTTCACCCTGATCGGCTCCGCGGTGTTCGTCGCCGGGGCCGTCACCGAGGCGTTCGCCCACTCGCTGCCCCAACTGGTCGTCGGCGCGGTGCTGATGCAGTTCGCCATCGCGGTGTTCAGCGCCGTCGACCAGGCGATCGTGTTCGCCGTCCTGCCGGACCGGGCCGAGGCCGGCCGCTATCTCGCCGTCGTCGCCTTCGCGCAGAAGATCCCCAGCGCCGTCGCGCCGCTGATCGCCCCCCTCGTCATCACCTTCGGCGTCGGCGACGGCGGCGAGAAGAACTACACCCAGCTCTACCTGATCGGCGCGGTCCTGGCCCTGGTCGGCGGCCTCGTCGTCAAGTTCAAGGTCAGATCGGTCCGTTAGCGCCACCTCCCGGCCGCCACCCCGGCAGACCTCCCGTCCCACCGAGTCCCGAGAAGGCACAGCATGCGCAACGCACCGTACGACCTGGGCATCGACAGCGGCGGCGACGACTTCCCCGTGTCGGGGCCCACGCCCCGGTTGTCGTGGAAGCCGCCGTCGGACGCGGCCCGCCCGGTGGCGTACGAGGTGGAGTGCACCGTCGACGGAGAGGCGCGGCCCGTGGTGCGCGTCACCGCCGGCGGGCACCGGTTCCTTCGCTGGCCGTGGACGGCGCTGGACAGCGGTCGCCGGGTGGTCTGGCGCGTCCGGGCGCTCGGCAGCAACGGCGACGGCGACTCGCCGTGGTCACGGTGGCACGCGTTCGAGACGGGGCTTCTCGACGCGGACTGGCGGGCGCGCTGGATCAGTCCCGCCCAGTCCGGCGACGCCGGCTACGGCAGACGGCCCGCGTACGTCCTGTCGGCCCGGTTCGAGGCGCGGTCCGGGGTGCGCTCGGCACGGCTGTACGCGACGGCCCTCGGAGTGTACGAGGCGTATGTCAACGGCGCGCGGGCCGGCACCGCCGAACTGTCGCCAGGATCCACCTCCTACGACCGCACGCTCTATGCCCAGGCGTCCGACGTCACGGCCGCCGTCGAGGCGGGCGGCAACCGGTTCGAGATCCTGCTGTCCGACGGCTGGTACCGGGGTCAGGTGGGGGCCTTCCGCCGGCCGGCGGAATGGGGCACGGTGCTCGGCGCGCGGGCCGAGCTGCACATCGTCCACGAGGACGGCGCACGGCAGGTCGTCCGCACCGACGGGACATGGACGAGCACGGAGTCGGCCATCACGCGGGCCGACCTCATGGAAGGCCAGACCACCGACTTCCGGCTGCGGCCCGGGGCCGGCAGGCCGGTCCTCGTCGACCAGGTGGAGGCGCCCTCTGTCAACTGGTCGCCGGCGCCACCGGTGCGCGTGATCGAGTCACGCCCCGCACAGGCCGTCGTACAGCTCGAAGACGGCGTATGGATCGCCGACTTCGGCCAGAACGCATCCGGCCGGATCGCCCTGGACGATCTCGGCCCGGCCGGCACCCGCACGGTCGTCGACCACGGCGAACACCTCGGCCCCGACGGCGACCTGACGACCGCCCACCTCGACGCCATCCGCCCCGGCCAGGCTCCGATCCCCTTCGTCCAGCGCGACGAGGCCCTGTCTGCGGGCGGTGGCGAGACGTTCGAGCCGCGCCACACCGTGCACGGTTTCCGGTACGTCCGGGTCCGCCGCGGCGGCGCCCCGCTCGACCCGGCGAGCCTCGTCATGCGGGTCGTCCACTCGGACCTGCGCCGCACCGGCACCTTTACGTGCGGACATGAGGATCTCAAACGCCTCCACGAGATCGCCGAATGGAGCTTCCGCGGCAACGCCGTCGACGTGCCCACCGACTGTCCGACCCGTGAACGTCTCGCCTGGACCGGCGACTACCAGGTCTTCGCCCCCACCGCGACACGCCTCTACGACGTCCTGGGTTTCAGCCGCAAGTGGCTGCGCTCCGTCCGCGACGACCAGCTGCCCGACGGCCGGATCGCCAACTTCTCGCCCGACGGGCGCCGTATCAAACACCACCTCGACGACCAGTTCGCCCTCATGACCGGCTCGGCCGGCTGGGGAGACGCCGTCGTCGCCGTCCCGTGGGAGCTGTACGAGTCGTATGGCGACCGGGAGGTGCTGGCGGAGAACTGGGAGGCGATGGTCCGCTGGGTGGAGTGGGCGCTCATGACCGCCCGCACCGCCCGCCACGGGTCCCGGACCGAGCGCTCGGCCGAACCGCTGCCGCACGAGCGATACTTGTGGGACGGCTCCTTCCACTGGGGTGAGTGGACCGAGCCCCGGGTGAGGGCGGCCGACGGGAGCCGTGTCGACCCGGTCAAGGACGATCCCGTCGCCTGGTTCATGGCTGACAAGGGGGAGATCGGCACGGCCTTCCTGTACCGCTCGACCGCGACCCTGGCCCGTGTGGCACGGGTGCTGGACCGTACCGAGGACGCGGACCGCTACGCCGACATCGCCGAGCGGGTCCGTGACGCGTGGCGCACCGAATTCCTCTCCCCCGCCGGGCGCACGGTCGGCGACACCCAGGCCGGTTATGTGCGCGCCCTGTCGCTCGACCTCGTCCCCGGTGCACTGCGCGAGGCCGCCGCCGCGCGCCTGGTCGAGCTGATCCGCACGGCCGGCACGCATCTCGGTACCGGCTTCCTCGCGACCGGCGACCTGCTCCCCGTCCTCGCCGATACCGGTCACCCCGACGTCGCCTACGAGCTGCTCCTCCAGCGCACCGCGCCGTCCTGGTTGTACATGGTCGACCGCGGCGCGACGACCATCTGGGAGGACTGGGAGGGCGTCGACGACACCGGCTCCGCGCACGAATCCCTGAACCACTACAGCAAGGGCGCGGTGGCCCGCTTCCTGCACACCCACGTTCTGGGCCTGCGGCAGACGCCGGGGTCGGTCGCCTGGGAGTCCTTCGAGGTCGCGCCCGTCCCGCATCCGTCCGTGCCGTGGGCTCGGGGCACACACGAGTCCCCGCAGGGCACGATCGCCGTCGAGTGGCGGACGACGGGCGACCTGCTCACCGTCACGGTCGACGTCCCGCAGGCCACCACCGCACGCGTCGTCTTCCCCGACGGCACCACGGTGGAACCCCTCCCCTGCGGCAGGTTCAGCGCCTCCCGCCGCGTGGGGAAGGCGGGTTGAGACGACCGGCGGGCGTTTCCCGAGGATGGCGGCCCCGGAAGGCGTGCCATCAGGCGTCCCGCAGAGCCTCCCGCATCGCCGCCACCCTGGCCTGCCGCAATTCCCTGACGACGGGATGCTCGGGCGCGACCAGCTCGAACGCGTGATGGGCGCCGGGGATCGTCGTCAGCTCGCATTCCACACCGGCTTCGCCGAGGCGTCGCGCGTAGTCGACGCTCTCCTGATGGAACAGGTCGATCTCTCCGACACTGATCCACGCGGGAGCGAGTCCACTGAGGTCCGTGCGCCGGGCCGGCACGGCGTAAGGGCGCTCCTCGTGTTCGCCCGGAGCGTGTCCCAGATAGCTGGTCCACGCGAACCTGTTCGAGGGCACCGTCCAGGCGACGCTCACGCGGCCTTCCGTCTCCGCGCGGACGACGGTCCGGTCGTCCAGCATGGGTGCGATCAGCACCTGGAGGCGCAGATCGATGCCGGTGTCGTGAGCCCGCTGGGCGACCGCCGCGGCGAGTCCGCCGCCCGCGCTCTCGCCCCCGACGACGACCCGGCGCGGGTCGATTCCGAGCTCCTCGGCGTGGGTGAGCAGCCACTCGAGGGCCGCGTAACAGTCGTCGACGGCGGCGGGACAGGGGTGCTCGGGTGCAAGCCGGTAGTCCGGTACGACGACGAGCGCGCCCAACTCGGCCCAGTCGGCCGGGTCGAGAATCGTCGTCGCGAACCGCGATGCGGCCCATTCGCCGGGTTCCTCCCCGCCGGTCCAGATCCGGACACGCCATGTGTAGCGGCCCCGGGAGGCGAAGGCGACTTCCGTTCCGGGACGACGACCGAATGCGAAGCGCCGGAGAGCACCTTTCCGGTGGCGGCGACCACCGCGTCGGCGCCGGCTTCGCGGACCTCCAGCTCGTAGGCCGTCTGACGGCCGGCAGTGCTCTCGACATGCCAGCCGAACGCCGGGCTCGGAGTCCACACCGCATCCGGCTCGACGAGCCGCTCGACGGTGAGGTCGCGGGAGGGTGGGCGATGCCATGGGATCGTTTCTCCGTCTGCTCGTTCCGTGCTGAAGCCCAGTGACGCCTTACGCCGGCACGGCCTGAACCGGTCCCGCTTCCCCACGGGGAGGGTCAGGGGACGGTCAGGCCGCTCGCCAGCAGGGCTTGCCGGTTGGCCGCGAGGAGTTCGAAGCGGTCGGCTTCCGTCTGGTCGATCTCCGCGATGTGCCAGCGCAGATGGCTTCCCGCGCGCAACGCGGCCGGGATGTCGATGTCCCCGGTGCCGATGGGAGTCTGCGGTGTGTCCCGTTCGGCGGGCCCGTCCTTGAGGTGGACGGTCACGGCGCGTTCTCCGAGACGTTTCAGGACATCGGCCGGGTCCTGGCCGGCCACGGCGGCCCAGTAGACGTCGACCTCGGCGAGGATCTCGGGGTCGAGGAGATCCCACAGCACGTCGAAGGCATGGGCGCCGCCCGGCAACCGGGCCCACTCGAAGTGGTGGTTGTGGTAGCCGAGCCGGATCCCCGCACCGGCCAGCTCCCGTGCCGCCTCGTTGAGACGGCCGGCGAAGGCGCGTATCCCGTCGCGGGTCTCCAGGGATCTTTCGTCGAAGCCGTCGACGAGCCACGGAATCGGCACGAAGGCGGTGTCCGTGCCGAGGATGCGGCAGGTCTCGATCGCGGATGCCTGGCTGTCGGCCGAGACGGCGATGTGCACGGAGCTGACACCGAGGCCGGCCTCGTCCAGCTCCGCACGCAACGCCCGTGCGGAGGCCGCCAGTTCGTCGGGGGGTGTGTTCCACAGACCGAGCGCGAACGGCTCGACGTGGCGGAAGCCCAGCGCGGCAAGGCGAGCGAGCGTGCCGGGGCGGTCGGCCTGCAGAGCGTCGATCACGCTGTACAGCTGGACGGCGAGGGTGCCCGGTCTCATTCTTCGTCCTCCGGTCGCGCGGCCTGCGGGAAGGTCATCCTCATGAAGGCCTGGACCGGGCCTACGATGTCGAGCTCCCCGTCGAGCAGCCATTGCAACTGCAGGCCGTTGAGCACGGCTTGGAGCAGGATGGCCGCGTGTTCGGGCGCGAGCGCCTCGTGCAGCTCTCCCCGGTCGGCCTTCCCCCGCATGCCCCGTGCGAACTGATCGCGTCCCCAGGCGTAACGCTCCACGAAGTAGCCGTGCGCCGGATGCTCCGGACGAGAGGCGGCCGCCGTGAGCTCGATCCACAGGCGCATCAGCTCGGGGGCCCTCTGGTGGTGGCGCAGCATTCCTCCGAGGTACGGCGTCAGGTGGTCCATGTCCGGGACCTTCGACTCGGCGTACCGCCTCTCCTCCGTGTCGCGTTCGGCGAGCACGGCGGCAAGCAGGTCGTCCTTGTCTCGGAAGTGGTGCAGCAGCCCGGCGTGGGTGATGCCGGCCCGCTCGGCGATGCCCCGCAGCGAAGCCTTCGTGAACCCGTGCTCCGCGAAGCTCTCGCGCGCCGCCCGGACGATCTCCGCCCGCCTGGCCGGGGTCTTGGTGTACGGGCCGCGGGCCTTGACCTGGGTCACTGTGCGCTTCCCCTTCCCGAATCCCGGATCACGATCCGAAAACCTTCCAAGGCATAGATTTTCAAAACCTGATCGGAGTCTGAGCGGTGGCCGCTACGAGCGCAAGGGGCGGCACAGGGTGATTTCGCGCCAGGTAACGCTCTGATTACGAACGCGACCGCCACTCTTCCCGCACCTCCCGCCGAGGCTTACCTTCCGATTGAAATTCGACCACGTGGTAACTGTTCGTTTGACAGGGCGCACCGGCGGATCCGCGACCGCCGTGCATGACCGCACCGACGCACTCACCGATGCCTCGGCTCACCAGGTTCCAGGACGAAGGAATCCACCCATGCGCATCCGCTCCTCGCATTCCCGGCCCAGGCCACGGCCGCGGCAGCGCTCGCAGGCCCTGGCCGCCGCCGTGACCGCAGCCCTGCTGGCGACGGCCACGGCGGCGTGCGACAGCACCCCGGCCGCCACGTCGAGCTCCGGCTCCGACACGACCCTCGCTCTGTCCATCCTCGGCACGCCCAACTCGTTCGACCCCGCCCAGCTCATCGAGGGCCAGCAGACCTACGTCTGGGACTCGATCTTCGACACGCTCCTCCTCCAGGACAACAAGGGCGAGCTCCATCCCGGCGCGGCGCAGAGCTGGTCGTACTCCAAGGACGGCCGCGCGCTGACTCTGAAGCTCCGCCAGGGCATGAAGTTCAGCTCGGGTGAGCCGGTGGACGCGAACGCCGTGCGGGCCACCCTGGAGCGCACCCTCTCGACACCGGGGCAGAGCCAGCAGGCGCTGACTTCCGTGGCCTCGGTCGAGGCTCCTGACGCCTCGACGGTCGTCATCCGGCTCAAGCAGCCCGATTCCTCGCTGCTCAGCCTGCTGTCGACGGCGCCCGGCGTGATAGGCGACCCGAAGACGATGGCGAACAAGTCCACCGCCCTGAACCCGGTCGGCTCGGGCCCGTACACCCTCGACACGAAGGCCACCGTCAACGGCTCGGTGTACGTCCTCAACCGGCGCGACGACTACTGGAACAAGAAGGCGTACCCCTTCAAGACGGTCAAGATCCGCGTGATCACCGATCCGACCGCGTCGGCCAACGCCCTCAAGGCGGGCCAGACCAACGCCGGCACCGCCGACGTCTCACAGCTGTCCGCGCTCAAGGCGGCCGGATTCCAGATCACGCACGTGCAGGCGACCGCGGGCGCCTTCCTTGTGCTCGGCGACCGCGCCGGCACCAAGCTGAAGCCGCTGGGCGACCTGCGCGTCCGCAAGGCCGTCAACATGGCCTTCGACCGGCAGAAGATGGTCACGCAGGTGCTGCGCGGCTCGGGCAAGGCCACCGACCAGTTGTTCAACCCGAAGGGGAAGGCCTACGACGAGGCACTCAACCAGACGTACCCCTACGACGTCGCCGGGGCCAAGAAGCTGCTCGCCGAGGCCGGTTACCCCAAGGGCTTCTCGGTCACCATGCCGAGCCTCGTCTTCACCAAGTCCTTCGAGCCGATCTTCACCCAGGCACTCGCCGACATCGGCATCAAGGTGACCTGGGAGCCGGTACCCGCACAGCAGACCACCTCCGCCGTCGCGTCGGGCAAGTACCCGATGTTCCTGCTCGTGGAGGGCCTCAACACCGACGCTGTCATGACCAAGAGCTTCTACAGCCCTGGCGGCTTCCGTAACGTGTTCCGTTCGACCGATCCGAAGCTGACCGGGCTGCTGGACCAGGCCGCCCGGGAACTCGACCCGGTGAAGTCCGCGGGAATCTACCGGGAGATCAACGAGTTCGGCGTCCAGAACGCGTGGCTGGCGCCCGTCTTCTACCTCGGCAGCGACTGGGCCACCAAGAAGGGCATCACCTACCTCGGCGACGGCTCCTCGACGATGTCCACCATCCGGCAGTTCGGTGTGGCCGGCTCCTCACCGTCCCGAGGGTGAGCCGCCGCCCATGACGGTCTACGTGCTGCGTCGCCTGACCGCGGGCCTCGTGCTCGCGGTCCTGGTGACCATGATCACCTTCCTGTTGCTCAGCACGTCCTTCGACGACGTGGCGAGCAGCATCCTCGGCGGCGGCGCGACCCCGAAGCAGATCGCCGCCCAGAAGGCCCTGATGGGGCTGAACCGACCCCTGTTCACCCAGTACCTCGACTGGCTCTCCCATGCCGTCCGTGGTGACCTCGGCGCCTCGTACTTCACCAGCGAACCGGTCCGCTCCGCGATCACCGCCCGGCTCGGCGTCACTCTGTCGATCGTCGTGGTCGCGCTGCTCGCCACCTCGGTCATCAGCGTGGCCCTCGGCGTGGCCGCCGCCGCGCGCGGCGGCGGTGTCGACCGGTTCGCGCAGGGCGCCGCGATGATCGGCTACCTCGTCCCCAGTCTGCTCGTCGCCATCGCACTGGTCTACGTGCTCGCCATCAAGCTGCACCTGTTCCCGGCCACCGGCTACACGGACCTCACCGAGAGCCCGACGCGGTGGGCGAGTTCCATCGCCATCCCGGTGGCCGCCCTGATGATGGGCGGCGTCGCCAGCCTGACCTCGCAGATCCGCGGCGCCATGATCGGCGAACTGCGCAAGGACTACGTCCGCACCCTGCGCACCCGGGGCATCCCCACCCGCTCCATCGTGCTGCGGCACGCCCTGCGCAACGCCGCGGGACCGGCCCTGACGGTGCTGTCCCTGGAGTTCATCCAGATGCTCGGCGGAGCTCTGATCATCGAGCAGATCTTCGCACTGCCCGGCTTCGGTCAGTACGCGTTCAACGCCTCCCTGCAGGGCGACGTGCCGATCATCATGGGCATCAGCCTCTTCGGCGTACTGCTCGTCGTGGTCGTCAACCTCGTCGTCGATCTGCTGGGTGGCTGGCTCAACCCGAAGGCGAGGACGGTCAGTTGACAACGCCGAGTACACAGGCGCGCCGCCGGTCGGCCCTACGGCGTCTCTTCGCCGACCCCCAGGCCGTCGTCAGCGCGAGCCTGCTCATCGTCATCGTCCTGCTCGGACTGCTCGCACCCGTCCTCACCGACCACGGGCCCAACCAGGCGAACCTGGACGCGGTCGACGCCGGCCTCGGCGACCACGGCTATCTGCTCGGCGGGGACAAGAGCGGCCGCGACATCTACGCCAGACTCCTGTACTCCATCAACACCAGCACGGTCTCGGCGCTCATCGGCGCGAGCATCGCCCTCGCGATCGGGATCACGTCCGGGCTGATCGGAGGGTACTTCGGGCGGCGGGTGCGCGGAGTCACCGAGTGGGTGTTCAGCCTGATCATGACCTTTCCCGGGCTGCTGCTGCTCATCGTGCTGATGCCGGTGACCAAGGGCGACTACAAGGCCACCATGCTGATCTTCGGGGTCCTCCTCTCCCCCGGCGTCTACCGGCTCGTACGCAATCTCGTCCTGGGCGTGAAGAACGAGCTGTACGTGGATGCCGCCCGGGTCTCCGGACTGCCCGACCGGCGCATCCTGCGGCGGCATGTCCTCGCCGTGGTACGCGGGCCGGTGATCATCGCCACCGCGTTCCTCGCGGGTTCCTCCATCGGCGTCCAGTCGGGCCTGGCCTTCCTGGGCGTGGGCTCGAACACGGTGCCCAGCTTCGGCGCGATGATCTCCGAGGGGTTCACCAACCTGTACGAGGAGCCGCTGCAGTTCCTGTGGCCCAGCCTCGCACTCGGAATCATCACCGCCTCGCTGGTGCTCCTCGGGAACGCGCTGCGGGACGCCCTGGAGGGCGGACGTCCGCGGCCGTCCCGGATCGTCACGGCCACCGCGTACCGGCCGCCGCCCGCCACCGAGGACGCCGCGTCCGCACTTCTCACCGTCGACGACCTGGCGATCGCCTACCCGACACCGACCGGCGAACTGAAGGAGGTCGTCAGCGGCGTCACACTCAGCGTGGCGGCCGGGGAGACGCTCGGCCTAGTCGGCGAGTCCGGCTCCGGCAAGACCCAGACCGCGTTCGCCGCACTCGGCGTACTGCCCTCGGAGGCGGTCGTCACCCGCGGTTCGATCCGGCTCGACGGCCGCGAACTGCTCGGCCTGAGCGAGCGCGAACTACGGGCGGTCCGAGGGACGTCCATCGCGTACGTGCCCCAGGAACCCATGTCCAACCTCGACCCGTCCTGCACGGTGGGCTCCCAGCTCGTCGAGGGCGTACGCGCGGCGACACCCATGTCGAGGAATGAGGCCCGCGACCGGGTCATGTCACTCCTCGCCCGGGTCGGCATCCCCGACCCCGAGCGCACCTTCCGCTCCTACCCGCACCAGATCTCCGGCGGCATGGCACAGCGCGTCCTCATCGCGGGCGCAGTCGCCAGCCGGCCTCTGCTGCTGATCGCCGACGAACCGACCACCGCCCTCGACGTCACCGTCCAGGCGGAAATCCTCGACCTTCTGCGCGACCTGCAGAAGGACCTGAACATGGCGGTGCTGCTCGTGACACACAACTTCGGTGTGGTCGCGGACATCTGCGGCCGAGTCGCCGTCATGCGGAACGGCACGGTCGTCGAGACCGGCACGACGGACGAGCTGTTCGCCGCGCCCCGGCACCCGTACACACGCAAGCTCCTGGACTCGATCCTCGACGACACCGCGCTGCGCACCGACCCGCCGGCCGCCCCCGTGGGCGCGCTCGAAACGGAGACCCGATGACCACACTGCTGGAGGTGAACGACCTGTGCGTCACCTACCCCGGCCGGGGCTTCCGGGCCCGCCCGCACGAGGTTCTCCACGGCGTGTCCCTCACCGTGGGGCAGGCCGAGACCCTGGGCGTCGTCGGCGAGTCGGGCTCCGGCAAGACGACCATCGGCCGGTCCGTGCTGGGCCTCGTCCCACCCAGCGGCGGCACGGTCCGCTTCCAGGGCAACGACATCACCCACGCCGGCCGCAAGGAACGCCGCGCCCTGGCCCGCGACATCCAGGTGGTCTTCCAGGACCCGTACTCCTCCCTCAACCCGGCCCTCACCATCGGCGACATCCTCAGCGAACCGCTGATCGTGCAGGGCACCGCGGCGGGTGAGGCCCGGCACCGGGTCGCGGAACTGCTCGACCAGGTGGGGCTGCCGAAGGACGCGTCGCAGCGGCTGCCGCGGGAGTTCAGCGGCGGCCAGCGCCAACGCGTCGCGATCGCCCGCGCCCTGGCACCCGCCCCACGGCTCATCGTGTGCGACGAGCCCGTCTCCGCACTCGACCTCACCACCCAGGCCCGCGTTCTCGATCTCCTCGTCGACATCCAGCGGCGCACCGGCGTCGCCTACCTCTTCATCTCGCACGACCTCGCGGTCATCCGGCACGTCAGCCACCGGGTGAGCGTCATCCACCGGGGCGACATCGTCGAGACCGGACCAGCGGGTGATGTCACCGCCGAGCCAGAACACCCTTACACCCAGAGGCTGTTGCTCGCCGCTCCGGTCGCGGACCCGGTCGAACAGCGCCGGCGGCGCGAGTCCCGGCAGCGCCTGTGACCTCATCGCCGTACCGCATCGCCACGTTCCGGAGGGCCCGGAAGGAGTTCAGAAAGGTGTCCACATGCCGAAGCCCCGTTCCACGGCCACCCGCGAGCTGGTGAACCTCGACGGCCTATGGAGGTTCACCAGCGCCACGGGCGCGGGCGAACACCCGTGTGCCGGGCCACTGGACACCCCGCTCGAAGCCGCGGTGCACGAACTGCGGCGCCGCTGACGGGGGCTGGCAGGCCGCAAGCCGTCGTCCGCCGAGAACTGAAGACCTCAAGAAGCTGCTGACAGGAAACCCCAAGTGACCGCTTCAGAACGCACTTTCTGCAATCCGCTCGACATCGCCTACCGCTATCAGGACATTCAGTTCTCCGGCACGGTCAGAGGCATCAAGCTCGGCGAGCCGCGGCGGAGCGTGCACCGGGAGGCAGCGGATCCGTCGATCGTGCTGTACCGGGGCCGTTACTACATGTTCGTCTCGATGTCCGCGGGGTTCTGGCACTCGACGGACCTTCTACGGTGGGAGTACCGCGCGACGTCCAAGCTGCCGGCCCTCGACTACGCGCCGGACGTCCGCGAGGTGAACGGAGCGCTCTACATCAGCGCCTCCCGCAAGGAGGACAACTGCCCCTTCTTCCGAAGCCTCGACCCCCTGTCCGACGACTTCGTCGAGGTCACGCCGGGCACCTTCCCCTTCTGGGACCCGAACCTGTTCCAGGACACCGACACATCGGTGTACCTCTACTGGGGGTGTGACAACAAGACACCGATCTACGGAGTCCGGCTCTCGGACACGTTCAGCCCGATCGGCGAGCCGTCGCCTCTGATCGGCTCCGATGTCCTCGCCCATGGCTGGGAGCAGCTGGGCGAGGACTACGTCGTCGTACCGCCGCAGAACGAGTTGGAGAAACTCGTCGCCCAGGTCAGTGGCACCGCACCCTTCATCGAGGGCGCCTGGATGACCGAACGCGACGGTACCTACTACCTGCAGTACTCGGCGCCCGGCACCCAGCTCAACACCTATGCCGACGGGTACTACACGGCCTCGGCACCTCTGGGCCCCTTCACCTACTCGCTCGACAGTCCGTTCTCGTCGAAGCCCGGCGGGTTCATCACCGGAGCGGGACACGGCAGCATGTTCCAGGACCGGCACGGAAACTGGTGGCACGCGGCCACCATGCGCATCTCGGTCAACGACGTGTTCGAGCGCCGCGTCGGAATCTTCCCCGCGGGCTTCGACGACGACGGCGTGCTGTTCTGCAACCAGAACTTCGCCGACTACCCGATGACGGTCCCGGACGGACCGTTCGACCCGTGGACGCCCCCCGCCTGGATGCTGCTCTCCTACAGGGCGGATGCCGTCGCCTCGTCCTCGGCCCCCGGCCACGACCCCGCGTCCGCCGTCGACGAGAACGTCCGCACGTGGTGGGCGGCCGCCGGCAGCGAACCGGGCGAATCCCTGACGGTCGACCTCGGTGCGAACAAGACCGTCCACGCCGTGCAGATCAACCTGGCGGACCATGAACTGGCCGACACCGCCCCGCACGCGCCGGACGGAGTGGATGTGGGCCATTCCTGGCGGGGCATCTTCCCGAGCCATCAACCGGCGGAGATCCTGGTCGAGATCTCGGAGGACGGCCGGGAGTGGACCATCGTCCGGGACTCCCGCGGCACGGGCGCCGACGCTCCGCACGCCTTCGTCGTCCTCGACGCGCCGCAGGAGACACGATTCGTCAGGATCACCGGCGGTCGAATGCCGTTCGACGGCACCTTCGCCGTCAGCGGTGTCCGTGTCTTCGGGACGGGCGCAGGCGAGGCTCCACCTGCAGTGCGCGCTAGAGCCGCCCGTGTGGACGACCGCACCGCCCGAGTCGAATGGGAAGCCGCCGCCGGGGCCATCGGCTACAACGTCCGCTACGGCCGGCACCCGCAAAAGCTTTACCACAGCTGGCTGGTGTACGAACGCACGGCCCTGGACCTGCGTTCCCTCAACGCGGGTGCGGAGTACTGGGTGGCCGTCGACGCGTTCGGCGAAGCCGGCGTCACCTCCGGTGAGCCCGTGCCCGCGGCGCTCAACGCCGAACTGGATGAACAGGAGGCCGAAAAGCAGCGTTGAGACAGCGAGTTCCGAAAGTGCGGACTGAATCCTACCTCTGATCAACCAGCGCACGCTTTTGGCGATGGTCAACCGGTACGTGCTGTGTTACGTTGCTGTCACTGTTACGTTGCTGTCATTCGGCATTGTCGCCGTAGAAGAGCGGTACGTCATGAACGGTCACGCGCCAGTCAAAGCCATCGCATTGCAGCGCACACCGGCGGCTGTTATTCGGGCCGCCGTTGACGTTGCGCAAGACGCGTTGGGATCTGACGTCGCCTTCGGGGCGATCGGTTCCCGCACCACGGAATTCCCGATCGCTTCGGCGAAGGGTATTCACGACCCGCGATGGAGCAGCATCGTCGTTCGCCCGCACACCGGGCTCGGGGGCGAAGTCCTGGCGCGGGGACGCCCTATGATCGTCGCGGACTACGCGTCGGACGCACACATCAGTCGCGACTTCGTCGAGATCGTGGCGCGGGGCGAGGGGCTGCGGGCGGTCGCCTGTGTCCCTGTGCTGGGTCCTGCGGGTGTCGAGGCACTGCTGTATGCCGGTGCGCACCTCGAAGGAGTCCTCGGCGACCGTGCGGTCGCGGTCCTCGAACAGCTCGGCGCGTACGCGTCGGTGGGGTTCGAGCAGATTCGGGCGCGCGAGCTGGAACTCGAACTCGCCCGGTTGCGCGAGCGGGAGCGTCTCGCCGGCCGGCTCCACGATTCGGTGGCACAACGGCTCTTCACGATCGGCGCGGTCGCCCAGGCATCTCGCGCCCAGGGCGATCCGAGCAGCCTCATCGACGCGATCGAGGAGATCGAGGCGACGGCGGCCGAGGCACGCCGAGAGCTGCGCGAGACACTCCTCACACTCCACCGTGATCCTGAGAACCTCGCAATCGATGTCCAACTGGACGGTGAGCTCCGCCTGTTGGAGACCATCACCGGTTGCACCGTGCGCGTTGTGCGGCACGGTACCTTCACACGCGTGCCGGACCACATCGCCCGGCTGGTGATCGACACGGCGGTCGAAGGAACGCGCAACGCCGTGAAGCACAGTCACGCGGGTCTCATCGAAGTCGAGATCGTGTGTGCCGAGGGAAGACTCTCGCTCACGGTCGAGGCACTGGCCGTCGACGGGCCGCTGGAGTCGCCCGGTAATCCGCCGGCGACCGGGACCGGGACCGGCATCCGCACACTGCGCACGCGAGCGGAGCGACTGGGAGGTTCGCTGCGGCTCACGGCGGTCCCGACCGGCCCGGCCGTACTGCGACTCGACATTCCGTACAACGATTCGGCGGTTCGATGAAAGTCCTCGTAGTCGACGACCACCCGGTGGCACGCCGCGGACTGCGCGCAGTGATCACCTCCAACCTCGGGGAATGCGAGATCTTCGAAGCCGACGACGCGACGACGGCTCTCGCCCACGCTCACGACCAGTGTCCGGAGATGATCCTTCTGGACGCGCGGATGCCCGAGTCCATGCCGCCGGAGGAACTGTGTCGTGAACTGCGCGAGTCGCTTCCGAACGTCGTCATCGTCATGTTCACCGCCTTCGACGACGCCGAGGTCCTACGTGCGTGCGTCGCCGCTGGCGCGAACGGGTGCCTGTTGAAGGACACTTCGGAAGTCAATATCGGCGCTGCCCTTCGGGCGCTCCTGGCGGGTCAGTTCGTGCTCGACCCGCGGATCGCCAGGCAGCTCGCCCCGGAGTTCGCCAGGCGCCAGGCCAGAGGAACGGTACGGCTCACGGATCGGGAACAGTCGGTGCTCGGGCTCCTGGCGCACGGCTGCTCGAACCGGAGGGTCGCGCAAGAGCTCTGCCTCTCCGAGACGACCGTGAAGGGATACGTGACCGACCTTCTCCAGAAGCTGGACGCTTCCTCCCGGCTGGAGGCAGTGGTCCGCGCGTACGAACTCGGGCTTGTAGCCCCCGGTACGGAAAGGGTCTGAGCACTCCGCAGGCCGACCGGAAGCCCCTGTGGCGTTTCCAACACCGGCTGGATGAGCAGGCCTGTCGCGAGGCAGATTCTTCCCGTAGCTGTCACACGGACCAGGGAGTCGCCCAGGATGGACACGCATGAGGGGGCGGCGATCGCCCATGACATGGAGCGCGGCAAACGCGCCGTGGAAGGCTTGTTCGAGATCATCTACGGGCCGGCCGAAGGACTCACCCGCCTCGACGAATTCGTCGCCGAGGACTACGTCCAGCACAACCCGAACCTCGCCCAGGGACGTGAGGGGCTGAGGGAGTTCTTCACTCACATCCTGTCCCTCCCGCCCGCGGAACGACTCGATCCCGCGAAGACGGTGACGGTCAATCTGGTCGCCGAGCGCGACCTCGTCCTGCGACACGAGATCCGCACCGACGGAGTGCTCTTCGATCTCTTCCGGGTGAGAGACGGCCTGCTGCAGGAGCACTGGGACGCGTTCCGCGCGAATCCGGACACACCACCGATCTATGGGCTCTAGCACCACATAGCGCTCCATAGCACCCCATGCGTCAGCCGTCAGGCGATTTCCGCCTGACGGCTGACGCGATCCTCGAAAAACTACGTCGAAGCAATCCTCAAAACATTGCGGAGACGCTTTCCTTCGAGATCTCCTGGGCGACGTCCCAATGTTCCACGAGCTTTCCGTTCTCAACGCGCCATATATCGACGATCGCCAGATCGGGGCTTCCGTCCGCGAATTCCATGTGCAAGTGAAGGGCAACCATCTCCCCATCACTGATGATCCGCTTGACCGTGGCCCGGCCGCCCTTCGCCGCTTCGTCTTCCAAATATGCGATGGCGCCTTCCCGGCCTTTCCCGGCTTTGGGGTTGTGCTGAATATAGTCTTCGACGGCATACCGCTCGAAAGCCTGGCGCGCGCCATGAGCCTGAAGGGCCGAGAGGAAACCTTCAAGCACCTCACGGCTCGTCGGGACGGTCATTCGTCGGCCTCCTGGTGAGACACCCGGTCAACATTGCACATTTCCATGAGTGGGCAACGATCCCGAAGCCCTGCGACAAGCTCGACAGCCGAAGACTGCGCCCCCGCCGGACATGCCGCAACGGCCATGTTCATTCAACGAACGTCTTCAACGGCGCAAGGCTGAGCAGGGTGGGCGCGGGCACACGCCGTGCATATCACCGGTCGCGGTACCGCGCGGGCCAGATGCCGTGCCGGCCCGGGGACAGGATGCCCTTCGGGTCGACGGCGTCCTTGATCGTCTCCGCGAAGCGCCGGTAGGCGTGATCGCCGAAGGCGAGCTGGTCCTGCGCGAGGTCCGAGAAGTCGAGGTGCGACCGGTACTCGGCGTAGCCCTGCTGCCCGAGCTGCACGAGCAACTCCTTCGCGGTCTCGATCGTCCCCCGTAGGTGGCCGGAGTCGTGCCGGTTGAAGAACATCGCCGACACGACGATCGCGGAGCGCTCGTTGGTCACGAACACCTGCGCCGAGAAGTTGACGCCCGTGCGCTCGACGACCTTGTCCTTGATCTGCTGGACGACCTTCGCGACCTCCTCACCGCGCAGCGGCACGACGGGCGAGAACCCGATATGCCCCACGAAGTCGGGAAGGCTGTCGAGGATGTCGCTGCTGGGCACGCCGCCGGAGATGCGGTCGATGAGCCCGGCGTCCTTGATCTCGTGCCAGTTCTCCGCCGTGTACGTCGCGAGTCGACGCACCTCGCCGCCCTCGATCGCGCTCCACGCCTCGCGGAGCCGACGCTCGTGCACGTCGATCACGTCGGGGTCGCCCCACAGGGCCGTGCGCACGCCCCACCGGCCGAGCCCGGTCTCGTCGGCGATCGCGTCGAGCTGCTCCTCCCGCATCGCCGGGGTGCCCGGCGGCGGGATCTTGCCCTTGAACTCGGGGAAGTGCGCCTCGCCCACCGTCAGCAGGTCGAGGATGTAGGGGATGCCGTGCAGGATTCCGTCCAGCCGCAGTTCGCGTATGACGTCGACCATCTGCGCGAGCTGGTGGTAGCGCGGGACGGAGAGGTACAACGGCGCGTACGCCTTCGGCCGGCGCTGCAGCCACACCCCCGCCTTCGTGACGATGCCGAAGTTCGACTGCGCGAACAACGGGTCGACCACGGGCCCGAGCCCCCGCTTGTAGAGGTGCCAGGCGGGGTTGCCCTCCTGCGCGCCGAAGCCGGTGCGCAGGAGCGACCCGTCCGCGAGCACGACCTCCAACCCGTTCAACGTGTTGAAGTCGGAGCCGTTAGGCAGGAACGTCTGACCGTTGTCGAGCGAGTTGCCGATGACGGAGCCCCAGCCGATGTCGGGTACGGACACGAGGAGCTCGTCGCCCTGCTCATGCAGCACGTCGTAGAGGTCGTACCACCGCGCACCGGGCTCGACGACCGCGTAGGCGAGTTCGGTGTCGACCTCAAGGACGCGGTCCATCTTGCGGAAGCTGATGAGCACGGAGCCTTTCACCCGCGCCGAGGGACCGCCATAGCCGTTGTTGCGGCCCTGCGACGACGCCCACACCGGGACCTCGTGGCGGTTCGCGACACGGACGATGTCCTGCACCTGCTCGGTCGAGGTCGGGAACAGGACAAGACTGGAGTCGTACGTCCGGTCCTCCGCGGGCCAGTACGGGTCGCGGTACTCGTCACGTTCCTCGTCGGTGATGAGCGCGTTGTCACGGCCGACGACCGCGACGAACTCGTCTCGCACGGCGTCGGGAAGCTCGAAGGGGATCGGATCGCTCATGTCCGTGACTCCCTCACCCGCGGTCGGCCACCGGATACATCGTGCATGGCTGCCTCTCTCCTTTGGATGTCGTCGGTCGTGGACCGACCTGCTGTGAACGCGTCAAGCTCGTGCTTGGCCTGGTGGGCGAGCTGCTTCTCGTCGAGGATGACGATCTCGCATCCGTCACGGCGGGCCCATCCCTGCCGGACGAAGCCCGCGAGCGACTGATTGACGCTCTCCCGGGAGGCGCGCACATGCAGTGCGAGCTCTTCCTGGCTGAGCCCGAGATCCACTCGAATGCCGTCCGGTGTACGGCGGCCGAACCGCTGGGCCTCGCGCAGGATCGCGCGCGCGAGCCGGGTTCCCACGTCCAGACCGAAGACGTCGTGCAGCGCGTCGTTCTGGCGCTGCGCCCTCCGGACGAGGAGGTGGATGAAGCGCATCGCCGCCCCTGTATGGGCGGCGAGCCATTCGAGCATCGACTCGGTCGAGAGCTCCGCGATCCTCGCCGGGCCGAGCGTGACGGCCGTCGTCGGCTGCGGTCGCCGGTCGAAGAGGTCGAGGCTGCCCAGCAGTTCACCCGGGCCCGCGATGACGAGGATGTTCTCACGACCGTGCTCGCCACGCCGTGAGATCTTCACGCGGCCGGAGAGGACGAGATGGACGCGGGTCGGGTCACCCGCCTGGAAGACCGTGTCGCGTGGGGGAAACGTGACGCAACGCGCCCTGGTGAGGAAGTCACGTACGACATGCTCAGGGAGTTCGTCGAGCAAAGAGGCGCGCCGGACGTCTCCGGTCACACCCGTGGGCACCGTCTCCATCGCGTATCGGCTCCGCGCGTTGTGGGTGGATGTCGCCGACATGACTTGTCGCCGTCTCCCGGTGGACGACGCTCCGTCGTGCACGACATTCAGATCGCCGCGCCGACGGGCAGGGATACCGAGGGCCCGCCGGCGCGGACCTGTCGTGCGGTCAGAGCGCTGTCGTGGCTGAAGATCCAGCGCATGACGTCCTCCCTGTCGGCCAGCTGGTCGGTGGTGGAGAACTCCGCATGGCGACCGTCGTACTGCAACCCCAGGCGGCGGGAGAATCGCTGGATGTAGGAGGCCCGCTCGCGGCGGGCACGGTCGTACTCCTGGAAGGCGGAGGCAACCTCGGCGGGCGGACGGTCGCGCAGCACTTCCACCAGCGCGGCCGCGTCCTCGATCGACTGATTGCCGCCCTGCCCCACGTGCGGCAGCATCGCGTGGGCGGCGTCGCCCGCCAACGCGACGCGGCCGCGCACCCAGGTCGGGAGTGGTTCGCGGTCGTACAGCCCCCACCGGAAGGTCCGGTCGATCCGGTCGATCAGGCCCCGTACCGACTCGTTCCATCCGGCGAACTCCTTCGCCAGCTCGGCCGGGTCGCCGGGCGCGGACCAGGACTCGCGCATCTCGTCGTCCGCGGCGACGAAGGCGACGAAGTTCAGCAGCTTCGCCCGGCGGACGGGAAAGCAGATGAAGTGCCGCCCCGGCCCCGTGAACAGCTGTGCCTCATGGATCGGCCAGTCGGGGAGGCGTTCGGCGGGCACGAGGCCCCGGTAGGCAACCATGCCGGAGAAGACCGGCTCCGGGGAGTCCACGACGAAGGGACGCACGGCGGAGTGGATCCCGTCCGCCCCGATCACCGCGGCCGCGGTCTCGGTGCTCCCGTCCGCGAAGCGCAGGACGAGTCCGTCGTCGGTCTCGTCCACCGCGACCAGCCGTGCCCCGAGCCGGAGCGCGTCCGGTTCCAGCCGCCAGGACAGCACGTCGATCAGATCGGCCCGGTGGATCGGCCTCGCGCCTCGCGCGTCGACCTCCGAATCCTCGGACCGAACGCCTTCGTGGTTGTAGAAGGCCATTCTGAGCGGCTCGCGGGACTCGATCTCGCTCAGACGCTCCGTCAGCCCGAACGAGTCGAGCACCCGCAGCGAGTTGGGAGCGAGCGACACGCCCGCGCCGACCTCGCCGAGTGCTTCCGCCTGCTCGTACACCCGGACGGGGATCCCGGCATCGGCCAGCCCGGTCGCCGTCGCGAGCCCCGCGATCCCGGCCCCGATCACTGCGACGCCCTCCGCCATACGTGCCACCACTGCCTCCATTCTTTGACGATCGTGAGGGATAGCGGGATGAGTGTCTGCGGCGGTCAGTCCTCTTCGACGTCCTGCCCGACCGAGGCGCGCAGGAAGCCGGAGAACGTCTCCGCGGTCTGCCAGGTCAGGCTTTCGAGCTCGACGGCGTCGAGCAGGATCCGATATCCGCGGCGGTGGGCGTGGATCTCCAGTCGTTCGCCGTTGCGCGTGTAGACCTTGCGGACGCGTATGTCGGCGAACTCGTTGGAAATCTGGATCGGCGGGTCGTCGCTGTACTGGTATTCGGACAACGCGATCCCGCCTAGAGGAAGACGCCGAGGTTGGCCGTGCCGAGGATCGTGTGGTTGAGCAGCACTTCACGTCGCCGCAGGCGCCACCCGACCGCATCCGAGCGCAGGATGTCCCGGCGCTCGGCCACCAGCAGGTCGTAGTCGGTCGTGTCCCACTGGGAGCGGTGAAGCGTCAGGTAGCTCTTCACCTCCACCTCGCCCGGTCCCAGCTCGCGCACACGTACGTTGGTCACGACACGGCGTGTGCGGGAAGGCGGGTCCTCCGCCCACGCGTGCTCGGTCAGCAGCCGGTCGACCCGCAGGCGCATGCTCGCGTAGGTGTCCTTCATGTGGAACGCTTCTCGGCTGAATTCCGAGATCCCCGCCGCGCGCTCTCGCGTCGTGCGGATCGGGATCAGGTACTCGAGCTCCTCCGACAGGCACGTGTCGGCCCAGCCTGTGTAGTCGGCCTCGTCCAGGAGCTCCGCCTCCCGGTACAGGAACTGCGTGCAGGACCGCTCCAGCTCCGCACCGACCAGTGGGGGGCTCGTCTGTTCTACCGTCATGGCTTCGCCTTTCGCGCGGGGTCAGGAAGATATGGACGGGGCGTCGACCCGCTCGCCGCGTGAGCCGCTCTGAGCAAGGAGGCGCCGGAACTTGAGCATGCTGCGTGTCGAGTTGAGCGCGACGACTCCCGTCAGCCGCTCTTCGCACTCGTAGAGCGCTACGAACCGCTGCTCGGCGAGTGTTCCCTCGACGATCCGGATCCGATCGGTCGGTTGCGGGACTCCCGCGATCTCGATCTTGACGCCGTACTGCTCGGACCAGACGAAAGGGACCGGTGAGTAGCTGCCGGACCGCCCACCGTCGAGGAGGGCACGGGCGACGAACGCGCCCTGCTCTGAAGCATTGGTCCAGTGCTCGACCCTCATGGTCTGCTCGAACAACGGGTTGAACCACCGCGCCACATCACCCGCCGCGTAGACATCGGCGACCGACGTGGCGCAACGGTGGTCGCACAGCACCCCGTCAGAGATGTTCACGCCCGACCCGGCGAGCCAGTCGGTCACCGGCCGTGCGCCGATCCCCACGACCACGACATCGGCGTCGATCATGCGGCCGTCTCTGAGACGTACGCGCTCCACGCGCGCACCTCCGTCGAACCCCTCGGCCGACGAGCCACAGACCAGGCGCACTCCCGCGGCCAACGGAACCTCGGCGCACGCGAGCGCGATCTCGGACCCGAGAATGCGTGCCATCGGAGCCGCGAGGGGCTGGATGAGCACCACGTCGCACCCGAGCTGGCGGGCGGTCGACGCGACCTCGGAGCCGAGGAAGCCCCCGCCGACGACGGCGACGCGCGGCGAGCCCTGGAGCGCGGCCCGGATCGCGAGGCAGTCGTCGACCGTGCGCAGCGGGTAGACACCCTGGAAGAGGTCCCAGTCGCGCGGCATCCACGGCGCGCTGCCGGTCGCGATCACCAGTTGGTCGTATGCCAGCGGTTCGCCGTCGTCGAGCTCCAGTGTCTTTCCGGCCGGATCCAGGGCGCGTGCTCGCCGCCCGAGCCGCAGGTCGAGGTCGAGAGCGGCCAGCCGGTCGTGGGACAGCAACTGGATGTCGTCCGGCGAGGCCTGACCGCCGAGCACGGCCTTCGACAGCGGCGGGCGGTCGTACGGCAGACGCTTCTCGGCCCCGACAAGCACCACCTCGCCGTCGAACCCGCGATCCCGCAGGGTCTCGGCGGTTCGGATGCCCGCCAGCGAGGCGCCGGCCACGACGACGCGCCGTTGTCGGTGCATCATCAGCCTCCCAGGCTCAGCGCACGCGCCGGGCAGTCGCGAACGGCGTGCGCGACCTGGGCCCTCAGATCCTCCGGGGGCTCATCGACCAGAAGCTGGACGAACCCGTCGTCGTCGAGATCGAACACACGCGGCTCGGCGATGACGCAGTTGCCGTAGCCCTGACACTTCCCGCGGTCCACCAGTACCTTCATGTCTCCCGTCCCTTGCCGGCGACACGTCGCCCGTCACCAGCCGCAAAGCGCTGAGGTCGATGGGAGCCGACTGTAATGACGCTGCCCCGACGGTGAACAGCGTCCAAAGGTCGGGGACAGGTTGCTTCCTTCGGAGGGGTCACGCCGGTGGATCGCGGGGTTAGCGTCGGCGACGCTGTCGCCTGGAATCTCGACGGGTCGCCCTTCTGGAACGGGCGCCCTTTTCGACCAGCGCCTTGGAGCAACCGAATTCGAGGAGGATCTCATGGTGTCTGCTGACCGGCAGGCCGGGACGGGCGGTTACGGCTCGCTGAACGGGACGATGCAGACCTTCCTCGCGGAGGTCCAGAAGGATCTCGCGCAGGGGATGCTCTCGCCACGGGTGCTCAACGACCCCGACATCCACCGTGCCGAGCTGGACCGCATCTTCACCAAGTGCTGGGTGTTCGTCGGACACGTCTCGGAGATCCCCAGCCCCGGCGACTACGTGCTCCGCTACATCGGCGAGGACCAGTTCATCCTGGCCCGCGACGAACAGGGCGAGATCCAGCTGCTCCTGAACAACTGCGTGCACCGCGCCTCACCGGTGTGCCGGGCGGAAAAGGGAAACACCTCGCACTTCCGCTGCCCCTACCACGGCTGGATCTACAAGAACTCCGGCGAATGGAACGGCGCCCCCTACCGCGCCAAGGCGTACCGCACCCTCGACACCGCCCGCTGGGGCCTGCGAAAGGCACCCCACGTGGACAGCTACCAGGGGCTGATCTTCGCCTGCCTGGACCCGGACGCGGTCTCCCTGCGCGAGTACCTGGGCGACATGTGCTGGTACCTCGACGTGATCTTCGGCCTCAACGAACAAGGCATGCGGGCCGCCGGCGACCCCCACCGCTGGATCGTGCCCGCCAACTGGAAGTCAGGCGCCGAAAACTTCGTCGGCGACGCCTACCACGTACAGTCCGCACACAGCTCGCTCGGGGACATCGGTCTCATCCCCGACAACTCGAAGTCGGTGACCGAGACCTTCCATGTCGCTCTCGAGGGCGGACACGGGCTCATCGTCATCCCGAAAGCCCTCCCTGAGCCGTTCGGGGTGGGGAACTATCCGCCCGAGGTGGCCTCGACCTTCGATCTGGACCGGCTCGACGACGACCAGCGCGCCTTCCTGGCGAGCGGGTACGGGGTGGTCGGCTTCACGATCTTCCCGAACCTGTCGCTCTTCCAGGCCCCTGGTGCGACGGAGGTGGGCGGGTTTCCGGCGGTCAACACCTCCCTGCGGCAGTGGCAGCCGCGGGGGCCCGAGCAGTTCGAGCTGTGGAACTGGCCCATGGTGTGGAACTCGGCCCCGCCCGAGTTCAACCAGGCCTCGTACGACGCCGGCGTCTTCAGCTTCGGGCCCTCTGGGGTGTTCGAGCAGGACGACACCGTCGTCTGGCGCGGCGGCCCCATGGTGGGCCGCTCGGCGTTCGCCCGCCAGGACATGAAGCTCAACTTCCAGATGGGCCTGGACGGAATGAGCGACTACAAGCCCAGGCCCGACTGGATGGGGCCCGGCGAGGCCAGCACCTCGGCCTTCGGCGAGAGGAACCAGCGGCGCTGGTGGCAGCGCTGGAGCGAGGCACTGGCGAACGACGCGGTATCACCACACCGATCTTGAGGAGGAGTTCATGGCAACCGTTGAACAGCGAGAGGAATCGACGAGCCCGGGAGCTCGCCTGCCCGACATGGCGAGGTTCATCGACTTCCTCGAAGCCCGGAAGGCGGAGACGGAGAATCCGAAGCATGCCGCGATGATCGACCTGCTCATCGAGCACTCGGTCGCCGAAGTGCGGGACCACGACATCGACCGGACGATGGCGACACTGGTGGAGGACTGCGTCTACCACTGCTACGGCGACCCCGTCGCGATCGAGCAGCAGGGCGGGCGGGTCGCCGACAGGGACACACAGCGCGCGAACTACCTCCAGAACATGGCCAACGGCATGCTGGCGATGGACAGCCTCGAAGTCGAGGTCGAGCATTTCTTCATCAGCGACGACGCCATCGCCTGGGACGGCTACACACGACTTCGGCTGCCTGGTACGGCACTGGCCCAGGCGGGCGTACCTCTGCCGGACGGGGGAACGGCCGACGACGTCTTCGTGCACAGGTCGAGGGCGGCCGTCGTCATCCCGTTCCGCGACGGCCTGATGGTCGGAGAGGACTTCTACCTCGACGGCCAGGGCACCTTGGAAAAGGCGGTTTGACCGCTCGCCGGCCGCCGGGCGGGGCGGCGGAGGACGGCAGTGAGGTCGGAATGACCTCCTGCCGGTGCAGGCCGATGATGGGGGCGCACAAGGAAGCCATGGATCGCGTCGCCCTTCTGGCAAGGGGACGGGCGGATGGCACTACGGCTTCGGTGACTGCGGCACTCAGGGGGACTGGTTGGCGGCAGGCGGCGCCGCGGCCTGGTGTGTGAAGCTCCGGGCGAGGGCGTCGGCGCCGCGTGCCAGCAGGCCCACGTCCACACCGACCGCGGTGAACGTGGTCCCGAGGTCGATACACCGTCGCGCGAACGTGGGGTTGGTCGTCAGTACGCCGGCCGGTCTGTCCGCCGCGCGCACGCGCCCGATTGCCTCCTCCACCGCCGCGATGACGCTCGGCGCGTTCGGGTCTCCGGGGTGACCGAGGCTGGCGGCCAGGTCGCTGGGGCCGATGAAGATCCCCTCCACGCCGTCGACGGACGCGATTCTCTCGATCTGCTCGATGGCGTGCCGCGATTCGACCTGCACGAGAACGCACAGTTCGGTGTGTGCCAGCTCGGCGTAGTCCTTGACCCGACCGAACCTGGTGGCCCTGGTCAATGCCGCCACACCGCGGAAGCCCAGGGGGGCGTAGCGGGTGGCGGCGACCGCGGCGCGCGCTTCCTCGGTCGACTCGACCTGCGGTATCAGCAGCGACTGCACACCTACGTCCAGGAGCCGCTTGATCACGACGGGATCGTTGACCGGGGGACGCACCACTGGCGAGCAGGGATATGGGGCGACCGCCTGGAGTTGTGAGAGCACGGTCGCGACATCGGCGTGCGAGTGCTCGGTGTCGAGCAGCAGCCAGTCGAAGCCGGCGCCGGCGATGATCTCGGCCGGGTACGGATCGGCCAGCGAACACCACATGCCGATCAGCTGCTCTCCCCGGGAAAGCGCCGCCTTGAACGCGTTCGGCGGCAGCGGCCACTGGCCCGGCGCGGACTGCGGCGCGCCGGTCGGCGGGTGGGGCGTGGTCACCGGAACGCCACCCCGATCGAGCCCAAGGGGCCGTAGTCGGCGTGGATGACGGTGTTCGGTTCGACCGAGACGGGTCGGGTGAACGAGCCCGACAGCAGCAGCTGACCGGCTTCGAGGTGCCGGCCGACCGCGGCGAGCTTGTTTCCGAGCCAGGCGATGCCTGCCGCCGGGTGTCCCATGACGGCGGCCGAGACGCCGGACTCCTCGATCACCCCGTTCTTCGACAGCGTGGCGGCCACCCACCGGATGTCGACGTCCATCGGGCGTACGACGCGACCGCCGACGACCATGGCCGCGGCGGCGGCGTTGTCCGCGATGGTGTCGGTGATCGAACGCGGCACCTCGGTGCGGTAGTCGATGACCTCGAGGGCGGGGACGACGTACTCCGTCGCCCGTAGGACGTCGTGGACGCGTAGGTTCGGCCCGTGCAGGTCCGCGCCGAGCACGAACGCGAGCTCGACCTCCAGTCTGGGCTTCGTGTAGCGGTCCGCGTCGAGAGTGGCGCCGTCGCCCACGACCATGTCGTCGGTGAGGAAGCCGTAGTCGGGCTCCGTCATCTGCGAGGCCATCTGCATGGCGCGGGACGTCAGTCCGATCTTGTGTCCGACGAGCCGGGCGCCTGCCGCCACACGCTCCGCCGCCCAGAGTTGCTGGATGGCATAGGCGTCGACGATCTCGAGATCGGGATAGGTGTGGCTGAGTTGGGTGATCGGTCGCCGATCGCGGTCGGCCTGCATGAGGGCAGCCGCGGCCGCACGACGTTCTGCTTCGGTGATCACTGAGTTCCTCTCGGTCGCGTCACGCACTGTCCGGCTTGTGTCGCGCTTGGGCCGACACGGGCGGGGTCGGCAGCCATGCCTCACCCGGCTCGACGACGAAGGTGAACTCGAGGCTGTACCAGGGCTCGGTCACGTCCGGGTCCGGCGCCGGCTCGTTCTCGTGGCGCTCATAGGTACCGATGAGGCGCTGTACGACGCCGAACTGCGCGTCGGTCTCCAGAATGGGGTCGTCGTGGCTGTAGAGCTGGGAGGCGATGGTCTTGTAACCCGGTTTGTAGATCAGCGCATGGAGATGGGCCGGCCGGAAGGGATGGCGCTTCAGCGCGGCCAGGAGATCGCCCACGGGCCCGTCCGTGGGTATCGGGTAACCGGAAGGCTTGATGCTGCGGAAGGCGAAGACCCCGTCCGCGTCGCTGAAGAACTTCCCGCGGAGATTCCACTCGGCCTGCTCGGGATCCTGGTTCTCGTAGAGGCCGGCCGGTGACGCATGCCAGACGTCGACTTCAGCGCCGGCGACCGCGTTCCCCTCGGTGTCGACGATCCGGCCGGAGAAGAACAACGGCGGTCCCTCGGTGGGCGAGCGGACGATCGACTCGCCGTTGTCCATCCTCGGACTGCCCTGGCGCCAGAACGGGCCGAGCAGGTTCGCCGAGGTCGGATCGTCCTCGGTGCCGTTGTTCATCAGGGAGACCAGCGTCGACAGACCCAGCGAGCCCGCCATCAGCCTGACCTCGTTGTGACTGGACGTGGTGAGCCGCCCCAGCCTGGTCACGATGTCGAGGGAGGTGTCGAACTCCTTCTCGGTCAGCCGTACTTCGCGGGCGAAGTCGTGCAGGTGCCGCACCAGCGCCCGGACGAGCTCCTTGACGCGCGGGTCGCCGGCCCGCTCCGTCTCGGCAAGTACCGCTGCGGTGAGCTGCTCTTCGTCTTGGATGATCACGTCGGTGTCCCCTGGTGACGGCCGGCCGCCGACTCGCGGCAAGCGCTGCCACGCGAGTATCCGAAGGCCGTCCGGCCCGCACAACGCCACTGTTCATCCAGTGAACAACGAGGCGCCGCGACCTGTACGAAGCTCCGCAGACGTTGTTCGTTCAACGGTCACTGCTGTGTTCTCCCAAGCCGAGTCCATGCAGGATGGCCGGTCAGGACTTTCCACGGGCCTCGGGTTCTCGTGCCCCGGCCCGGAATGTCGGCGAGCCGCCGCACGGACAGGGAGAAAGCCATGTCCAGCCATGACAGTACGGCCCACGTCGGGCCTGAGGCCTCGTACTGCCCTTACCCGCTCTACGACCGACTGCGAGAGCGAGGTGTCGCCTTCGTCGAGGAGGCCAACGCCTTGATGGTCACTCGGGCCGACGACATCGACGCGGTGCTGCGTGATGTCGAGACGTTCTCCTCGCTCGACGCGCTCGGACTCCCGCCGATCGAGCAGGGGAACGAGCCGACGAGGACAGGGTTCTATCTGATCACCAGTGATCCGCCGGAACACACCGGGCGCCGTCGCCTGGCCGCCAGGGCGTTCACGTCCCGCCGGATCGCTCCCTTCGAGCCGCAGATCCGGGCGATGTCCACGGAGCTGATCGAGGGGCTGCGCGGGCGCGACGAGGTCGACTTCGTGGCCGACTTCGCCGTCAAGCTGCCCATCGCTGTCATCGCCACGGTGCTGGGCGTGCCGGAAGCCGACACCGCCGAGATGCGGCGGCTCTCGGAGAAGGTGCTCGCCTTCCTCACCTACTCACCCGACCTGCAAGGCTTCATTCGGGCCTGCGAGGAGTTCGGCGCGCTTCTGGCGCCGGCACTGGAGGCGGCGGCAGGTGTCGAGGAGGAGACCACCATTCTCCATACGATCGCGGCATCCGGGCTCGACGCGGAGGACGCCACCCGGTTCGTCCTCGAGCTGCTGTTCGCCGGCAATGTGACGACCGCCGATGCCATCAGCAGCGGCGCCCGGCTGCTGGCCGAGGATCCGCTGCTGGCCGACCAGTTGCGGCAGGACCCGTCGCGGCTGGCCACGTTCCTGGAGGAGTTGCTGCGCCTGGAATCGCCGGTTCAGGGGCTGTACCGGACCGCGACCCGTGACACCGAGCTCGGCGGCACCCCGATTCCGGCCGGCGCTCGCCTCCTGGTGAGTTTCGGCGCCGGCAACCGTGACGCGAAGCTGGCCGAACGGCCCGACGAGATCGACCTGGACCGTGTCTCGCCCCACGCGCACCTCGCGTTCGGCCGGGGAGAGCACACATGCCTGGGCCACGCCCTCGCCCGTCTCGAAGCACGCACGGCTCTGGAGGTGCTGCTGGCCACGGTGCCACGCTTCGAGTTGACGATCCCACCGGAGCGGCTCGACTACCAGCCCGGCCTCAACGTAAGGCATCTGCAGTCCCTGCCGCTTCGACTGTTCTGGTCCTGAAGTACTGTGCGGAGAAACGGTTGCTGGGGCGGCCTTCCTCTGATCCTGTGCTCCGTCCGAGGCCGAGAGGCTTCCGCCGATGCACGCACCGGAGGGCTGCCACGGACGTCCACCAACCGTTCGCCGCCCACGATCTTGGTGTAGGTGATATGCCGCAAGGGGGAGCAGGTCCACCGGCAGTTGGTATCGACCGGGTGGAGAGTGTGCGGTCGCCTGCGTTCGTCGGCCGGCATGTCGAGCGACGGTGGCTCGAAGAGGCGCTGATCCGGCCGTCGACGAGGTTGGTGGTCATCGAGGGGGAAGCCGGAATCGGCAAGTCCCGTTTCGTGAAGGAGCCCGTTCAGGCCCCGATGCCCGGCCACGAGGGTGTGCTGGTCCTGCGATGCCCCCCGATCAGCACACCGTTCCCCCTGGGCACCCTGATCGAGGCCCTCTCACCGACTCCGCCCGACGGCATGCGGCTCGGGCGCCTGGCCGGGGCTCTGCGGCCGCTGTTCCCCGAGTGGTCCGACTTCCTGCCCGAACCGATGCCGCCGACGGAGAGCGCCGGGCTGGAGCGGCATCGCCTTTTCCGGGCTCTGGACGATCTGTTGCGCGCGATGGGTGTCCATACGGTGGTGCTCGAAGACGCGCACTGGGCGGACGACACCACCCACGAGTTCCTGCTCCACCTGGCAACCGTCGAGGTCGACACCCCTGTCCGGGTGATCGAGACTTGGCGCAATGAGGAGCGGCCGCCCCGCGAACTGGTCGCGCGGATCCTGTGCATAGCCTCCGGCAGCACCGGACGGGTGATCCGCCTGGGCCCTCTCGACCTGGCCGGCACGGAGAGGTTCGTGGCGTCGATGCTGGGGGGTCTCGTCGCCTCGCCCCGCGTCGCTGGTCTCCTCCACCGTCGCACACAGGGGGTTCCGCTCCTGCTCGAAGACCTGATCCGGACGTTGCACGACCAGGCTCGGAAGAGCCCCGGCGAGGAGCACTGGAGTCCCGCCGGCATCGCGGCTCTGGCGCCGCCCGCCAGTCTCCGCGAGTCGGTGACCTCGCGTATGGATCGGCTCGCGCCGTCGGCCCGGCTGGTGGCGTGGGCACTCGCCGTCCTCTCCGAACCCGCCTCCGTCCCCTTGCTCTCCGTCGTGACAGGACTGGACCACCAGGCGACCAGCACAGCGGTCGACGAACTCGTCGCCTCGCATCTGCTGAGCCTGCTCGCGGACGGTGAGGTCTCCTTCAGACACGCGCTGGTCCTCGACGCGGTGGCCGAAGAGGTCCCGCTGGGAGAGCGTTCACGGCTCCACGCACGTGCGGCGGCGGCGTTGGGCGCGCTACCGGCCCCGCCCGTGGTCCAACTGGCACGGCACCTGAAGCAGTCCGGCGACACAGAGGGCTGGGCACGGTACGCGGAAGAGGTCGCCGACCTCGCCCTGGGCCGCGCCGACGACCGCACGGCGGCCGACATCCTGCTCGAGCTCGCGACCGCCGTCACCCAAAGCCCCACCGACCTGACCCGGATCGTGTCGAAGATTCCCTTTCCGGTCTTTCGCAGTGTCGATGAGTACCGAGTCGTCGTGGACGTCCTTCGGTCGGTGGCGCAGGACCGGACATTGCCGCGGCTGGACCAGGGGCGCGTCCGCTGGCAGTTGGCCCGCGTCCTGATCATGGCGGACCGGATGAGCGAGGCCGCCGAGGAGACCGAGCGGGCGATCCCGTTGCTTGCGGACGACCCGGTGCTCGCGGGGCAGGCGATGATCAGTCTGGTGCATCTGTCCTGGCCGAACTGGGAATCGGCGACACGGGCCGAGTGGCTGCGTCAGGCATCACAGCTCCTCGCGAACCGTGACCCGGCGTCCGAGTTGCATCTCGTCACTGATCTCGCGACGGTCCTCCTGAGATTCGGATCCGCGGAGGGCTGGCCGGAAGCCGCCAAGATCCCGACACACGACATAGCGGTCCGCGACCGGCTGACCGTGGCCCGCGGCCCGCGGCCCGCGGCCTGGGCAACGTTGCGCACTGTGCACTGGTGTGGGGCAGATACGGCACGGCCCGCGCGACCCTGGCAGCCGCAGTCGACCTGGCAAGCACCTATGAGTACCTCCGTCTGTCCACCGGACTTGAGGCCATGGGTCTGCACCTCGATTATCTGGAGGGCTCCTGGGACGGGCTGCGGCAGCGTGCGGCGGCGCTCGTGTCCGCCGGCCGTGGAGCGGTGGGCGAGCGCCTTGAGGCCGAGATCGTGGAGGCGCGACTCCTGGCCGTGGAAGGCGACTTCGCCGGGGCGGGTCGTCGCCTGCGCACCATGCTCGATCACCCCGCCAGCCAGTTGGGCCCGGAGCTCGTGATGGAGACCCGTGCGGGGCTGGCCGAGGTCGCGATCGCCCGGGGCGAACCCGAGGAGGCCCTCTCCCTGACACATGAGCCGTTCCGTCTGATCCAGCACACGGGGGTGTGGTTGTGGGGCGGCGATCTGGTGCGGACACGTGTTCAGGCGCTCCTGCTCACAGGCCGGAACGCGGTTGCTCGCGACATCGTCGACTCGATGGCGGTCGGCCTGGCCGAGACCCACTCCGCCGCCACCGACGGCGCACTGCTGAGCTGCCGTGCGATGGTGGCACGCGCCGACGGGGATCTGGCCGGCGCGCGGGAGCTGCACCACAGGGCCGCCGCCGCGTGGCGGAGGTTGCCCCGACCGCATCATGAGCTGCGTGATCTCGAGGCGGCGGCCCGGTGTCTGCTCGACGATGGGCACGGGGCAGGAATCGCGGAGCTTCGCGACGTCCTGAACGGGTACTCGCGGCTGGGAGCGGTCGTCGACGGTGAACGGGTCGTCGAGGTACTGCGGACGGTCGGTGTCAACGCCCGCCCGCCGGGAAGACGTGGCGGAAGAACCGGGTACGGCACTCGGCTGTCTCCTCGCGAGCGGGAAGTGCTCCGTCTCGTCGCGGCCGGGGAGACGGACGCGGCCATCGCGGCCAGGCTGTTCAAGTCGCTCAACACGGTCCATTCACAGGTGAAGTCCGCCAAGCGGAAACTCGGGGTGTCCACCCGGGCCGAACTGGCACGCGCCGCCGCCGACCTGGTTGAGGAGGACGGCGACCACCGCCTGGATTCGAGCGACGGGTGAGGCCCCGTGGTCGCACGGGGCCCCACCGCCGTCAGAACGCGCTGACGCCGTTCGGCGAGCCGAGGCCGGTTGCCCCGTCGTATCCCTTGACTCCTTCGCAGAGATAGAGGGCCGAGCAGGTTCCATTGCTGCCTGCCGTCACGTCGTACAGGGAGCCTTTGGGCGCCGAGTACAGGCGCTGCGCCGGATTGCCGCCGGTGTGACCGGTGCGCCCGTAGACGCCGGCGATGACGGGTGCCGCGACACTGGTGCCGCCGACGACCGACCAGCCCTGCAGGCCGTAGGAGTCGTAGACCGCGACACCCGTGGCCGGGTCCGCGACTGCGGACACGTCGGCGACCGTGCGGTTGGCGCAGGTGGAGTCCTTCTGCCAGCGCGGCTTGGAGACGAACCGCGAGCAGCCGCTTCCGGCGCCCTCCCACGAGGTCTCGGAGGCCCGGGTGCCGTCGGGGTTCAGGGTCAGTGAGGTCCCGCCGACCGCGACGACCGTGTTGAAGGCCGCCGGGTAGGAAATTCCATAGCCCCCGTCACCGCTGCTCACCGTGATCGCGACACCGGGGTGGGTGTAGTACGCGTCCTGTGCGTACAGGGCGTCGGCGGACTCGTCGCCGCCGTAGGAGTTGGAGACGACCTTGGCTCCGAGGCGGACCGCGGTGTTCACGGCGGTCCCCAGGTCGTCGAAGCTCGCGGAGTCGGCGCCGACGTAGAGGATCTTGCAGTCCGGGCAGGCGGCCGAGACCATCTCGAGGTCGAGCATCTCTTCGACGCCCCAGTTGGGGTTGGCCTCCGGCAGTGTGGAGCCGCCGTCCTGGTTCACCTGGGTGATGTCGGCCGGCCCGAGACCGAACTGACTGCGGTAGGTGTTGAGCGACGCCACCGCGTCCGGATTCGCGTAGGCGTCCACGACCGCGACGGTCGTCGCCTTCGACGGGCCCGTGAGCCCATACGCCGTCTGCAACTGCGTCGCGGAGAGACCGTCTTGGTAGTCGGCGGTGACCAGCGGCTGCAGGGACTGGTCGGTGGCGATCTTCACACCGCAGGCGGTGCCGTCCATCGCCGCGTCACCGCAGACCGACGCCGCCTGACGGGAGCGGTCCAGGATCGGATGGTCCTGTCCGGCCGTCGCGGACCTCGTCAGGTGCCGGGTGTCCGAGAGGTCGAGCGGCCCACGAGCGCCCGGCTCGTGCGGGGAGTCCGCGGCCCGTGAGGGGGACCGGGTACCGACCGGGGCAAGGAAGCCCGAGGGACGCGCGAGGTCGTAGACGTAACCGGCACCGGCGGGATAGTTGTACGAGACCGTGGGCGCGCCCAGCATCGCGGTGCGGCCGTCGGCGGACAGCGCGACGGACTTGCCGGCTCCGGCGAGCACCATCCATCCCGCGTACTCCGAAGGCACCAGCATCGCCTTCGGGGCGTAGTGCGCTCCCGACCGTTCGAAGACCTGGGCGGCGCCCTGCAGCGTGTTGCGGGCCGGGAGTCCGACCATCAGCGCGGAACCGTCGTACGACGCGGCCACGGAGACGGCGTCACTGGGGTAGTCGGACTTCTGGGTCGGCTGGAGGGTCTCGCCCGTGGTCCAGCCGTCGCCGCGGAGACGGTAGGCGTAGGCGAGACCGTTACCGTGATAGGGCGCGCTGGCGATCAGCACTTTCCCGTCACCCGAGAGGGCCACACCGTTGCCGAACCGCTCGGCCGGCACACCGTCGGCGCGGGTGAGCTCGGCGGTCTGGGACCATGCGCCACCGTCCCGGTCGAAGGTGTAGACGGCACCGTCGTACTTGGACCGGCCCTTGGCGCCTACCGCGAGTCGTGAGCCGTCGGACGAGAGGGAGATCGCGGACCCGAAGAGGTCGTTGGGCGCGTAGTCGGTGCCGATGATCTGGGTGGGGTCGGACCAGCCGCCGTCGACCTTCGCGGAGACGAAGACCGAGCCTCGCCTCGCCTCGTCGAACTGGTCGGCGATGGCGATGGTCGTGCCGTCACCGGATATCGAGACGGAGCCTCCGAAGTCGTCGACCGTGAGACCGGGCACGGTGAGGGTGGCGCTGAGCTGCCATCCGGCTGTCCGCGTGAGTGCGAACACGTAGGCCCGGCCGCCCTGTTGGAACGGCGCACCGGCCACGATCGTCCGGCCGTCGTCCGAGATGGCCACCGAGAACCCGAGCTCCTGGTACCGCGTGCCGGGAACGTTGAGGACCGTCGGCTGCGCCCAGCCGGCGTGTGTCCTGTCGTAGACGTAGACGGCTCCGTCGAGGTCGTCGGCGGTGGGTGCGCCCAGGACCGCCCGGCGCCCGTCCGCGGAGAGCGCCGAGGACCAGCCGATCGTCGAGCCTTCCGGTGCGTCGGCGGTGAGGACGCCGTCGAAGGCACCTCGCTGCGACGCCGTCGGTTCGGCGGCCGCGATGCCGTCCATGCCAGTGGACCCGAGGATCACCACGGCGGAGACCAACAGGGCCAGGCGGGCTCTGAGACGCCTGAACTTCTTCCGCATCGTCTGCCTTTCATCGGGGGTGCCGAAAGGCTCCCGCGTGTTGCGGGCACCGGGGTACGGCAGACGTGGGTGAATGTTGGGAAACGGGGGGTGAATCAACTCGTGCCGAACGGCCGTCCCGGCTTCGCCCGCGGACCCGCCGCCGACCCGACCCCGCTCGGGCCGCGTTCGCGCAAGGAGAGCGCGGGAACTCCCTCCGGAATGCATAGGTCACGCTGTCACCGGCCATCACGCCCGGCATTTCGCGGCCGCGTCCCCGCTGATGCCGGTGGCGATCACCGCGGCTCGGGAGAGGATCCGGTGGTTCACGCGCACCTTGTGGCCACAGCGGCCGGTCCGGTTCCCGCACCATCCGACCACGCCCCGCGGGGTGGCACCCCCCATGGGTGGACGGCGGGTGCTCGGGGGCGTGGGCCCGCATGAATCTCCGCTCACCGGCGGACGAGTCATGCGCATCTATGCCGTCGGGAACGGGAGTTCACGCAGGCCCACTCGGAGTCGGAGAAGCCGGAACTCTTCTCAGACCCAGCCGACGACGGGCACGAAGCGGTTGACCAGGTGGGTGATCTGCCCCTCGGCGTTCACGGTGGCCTGCTCGATGCCGCTCTGGCCGATGAGGCGGCCGTCGGTCCCGCGGGCGGCCTGGATCCAGTGGCACTCCAGCCTGCCGTCGTCGAGCTCCGTGACGGTCCAGAAGTGCTTGCTGTCGGCCATGCCCTTGGCCAGGTGCTCGTACACCGCCATGATCGCGGGCAGACCGGTCGCCGGTGGCATGCCGTCGGCGAGCTCGACGGTGGCATCCGGTGCGAAGATCGACTCAAGCTCCTTCAGGGCCTCGGGCTCGTAGGCCGTACGGTCGTAGATACTGATGTAGCGGTCGATGACGGTGTCCTTCACGGGGATTGCCCCGGTCGTCTCGGTCATGTTGGTGCCTCCGTCGTCTCTCAACTCGAACCGGAAACGCTCCGGTTCTGGACTGTGTGTTCTCTCGGGTCAGGTGGCGATCAGGGCGAGCACGGCGTCTCGTCGCTCGCGCAGCAGACGCAGGCCTTCCTCGGCGGCTGCGCGGGTCTCGTCCGGGCCGGCTTCCTCGGGGCCGAGCAGGGCCGTCACCGTGGCGGCCATGACCCGGTCGGGGTCGTCGACGGTGACGACGCTCGGGGCCTGCGGCCCGGTGACGGCGCCGAGGAAGCCGGTCATGAGTGCTTGCAGGGCGTAGGCCTGTTCATCGAGGGACCAGTCGGTCCGTACCAGCCGGTGCTCTCGCCACACCGGCAGGACCGTGTACATCAGCGCTGTGGGGCCCAGCAGGTCGAGCAGTTCCACGCTGCGCGGATGCTGGGCGAGAACGCCCAACAGGTCGTCGTCGCGGGTCTGCATCGCGCGTACGAACGGGTAGCTCACGGCGTTGCGGGCGATCTGCGGGAAGAGCACATGCGGACGGCAGATGGTGGGGTCCGCGCGCAGCGTTTCTATCTCACCCTCCAGGAACGTCAGGAAGTCCCTGGCGAACAGCCCGAACAGAAGGTCGTGCTTGGTGCCCCAGTACAGGTACACCGTGCCCTTGCCGACGTGTGCCTTCTCCGCGATCTCGGCAACGGTCAGCCCTTTGACGCCACGCTTGAGGACCAGGTTCCTGGTCGCGACGAGAATCCGGGCCGCCGTGGCGGAGTCGTGTTCGGCCAGTGCTGTCATCGTCGCTTCCTTGCTGTTTCGCGTGGGCCCATGGGCGCCGAGCCGGTCTCATACCAGGGAGAGGTCGCGGTCCTTGAGCAGGCCGGCCTTGTTGCCGGTCACCATCCGTTTGAGCAGGGGTGAGATCCCTGGAGCCCGCATTCCCACGTTGAGGGCCTTGCGTATCGCCAGCTCTTTGCTGTTGGCGGGCACGAAGAACACGCGCTGGTCGAGGCCGTTCTGCTGGAACACGTCCACATGGGGGCGCAGGGTCTGTTCCCATGCGGACAGGGCATGGCGCACATCTGTGGGGTTGCGGTCCAGCATCGTACCCAGGAGGTCCGCCCCGGTGATCCCCATCGAGACGCCCATGCCGGCGTAGAGGCTGACGCACCAGGCGGAGTCGCCCACGAGTACGACCCGGCCGCGATACCAGGTGTCCATCCGTGCCTGCTCGACCGAGTCGAACAACAGGTCGTCGGCGGTGTCGAGCGCGTCGAGCACCTCGCCCAGCAGGCGGCCGGTGGGCTCGGGACCGAACGCCGCGCGTACACGCCGGGCCGGCGTCTCGCTGAACTCTGCGTCCACGTCGTCGGTGTGGTAGTTGAGCAGCACCGTCTGCAGACCACCGTTGAAGGGGAAGACCCACAGCGACCGGTTGGGCTCGAACAGGGTGGCGCCGTCGTCCGGATGGAGTTCGCTGAGCGGGCCGGGAAGCTTGTAGGCGACCGCCATGTAGTTCATCCGGTGCAGGTACTTCTCGTGTGGTCCGAACACGAGGGACCGCACGGTGGAGCGCAGCCCGTCCGCACCGACCACCAGATCGAACCGCTCCGTGACCGAGGTGTCGTCCGTGGTGTCGGTCAGCGTGACGTCCACGCCATGGGCATCCTGTTCGATACGGGTCGGCACCGTCGAGTAGCGGATCTCGACATCGTCGGGCAGCGCCACGAAGGCGGCCTCCTCGACATCGCCGCGCACCGTCATCCAGGGAGTGCCGGGCAGGTCGGCGTAACTGAGGGCACCACGCCGACGGCTCCCGGCGCGGTCGAACTCGTACTGGACGGTCCCCGGAGGGGTGCGGTTGCTCAGTTTGTCGAGGATGCCCAGGCGCTGTGCCGGGTGCCGGCCGCCACCGAACAGTGCGATGAAGTATCCGCCGGTGCGCCGGGCGGGGGCCCGCTCGACGACGACCGGCGTCCATCCGATCTGCCGCAGCCGCAAGGCGGCCGCGATTCCGCTGATACCGAGCCCGACCACAAGGGCCCGGCGTTCCTTGCCGCTCTGTACCTCCATGCCTTCATACCTCCTGAGCTTGGAGTTTGCGTGAGCTGACCAAATTGGTCATCTGGTCAGCTCACGAGATGGTTCATACAGGAGGGCGGGGCCACGCCAGGCGCGCGAGGAGCCTCGGCCGTCCTGTGGGTCGATGGAGTTGTCGGACTGTCCCGACTCTGGTGGAACCGTGCGTCAGCCGGTGGGCAGCGGCTTGATGTTGAAGTTGTGGCTGAACAGGTTGGTGGGGTCGTACTGCGTCTTGATCGTGCGGAGTCGCTCGTACTTGCCGGCTCCGAACACGTCGGCCAGCGCGTTCTCGCCCGGCTCGAAGTTCAGGTTCACGTAGGACGTGCTCAGGTCGAGCAGCGACTTGGTCTTCGTCCATGTGTCGCGGGTCCAGGGCACGATGCGCTCACGGTCCTCGGCGGTGGTGAAGCCGACCTCGACGCCGATGTGCCACTCGGCGGCCCGTCCGCTGTACGCGGTGGCGTCGTCGTCCAGGTCCTGGACCGCGCCGCCGAGCGACTGCACCGCGAAGACCTCGCGCTGGACGGCGCCGGACGAGATCTTGTCGTGGTACTCCACGGCGTGCTCGACCACACCCTCGACGAGGGGCTGGGACAGCTCGCGCGTCAGTCCGGACTTCATGTACCAGCCCGCGCCGTACCCCGCGATCTCGTCGAAGGCCGTCTGTATCACGCGGAAGTCATTGATCGCGACCGCGTCGAACAAGGGCTTGCCCACACTGCGCACCTCGCGCAGGATCTCGTCGTCGGGCTCCCCGCGGTAGACGACGTTGGCCACGAGCAGCCGGTGTCCGGCGGCCGCCTCCGTGGCGGGCGGGATCTGCTTGGCGTCCAGGCCCAGGGCGCAGGTGATGCTCAGCGTGCGGGGCGCCTGCTTCATGAGCTGCCCGAACCTGTACAGCACGTCGACGGCGTCCGCCATCGAGTAGACCAGCGGACCCCCCTGGACCGGCCCGAGAACCTGCGTATTGCATTCGAACTCGGTGACGACCCCGAAGTTGCCGCCGCCGCCGCGAAGGGCCCAGAAGAGGTCGGGATTCTCCTCCGCGCTCGCGTGGATGATCTCGCCCTCGGCCGTGACCAGGCGCAGGCGGACGAAGGAGTCGCAGGTCATGCCGAACGACCGCGTGAGGTAACCGATCCCGCCGCCGAGAGCCAGGCCGGCCAGTCCGGTGTGGGACACGATTCCGGCCGGCATGACCAGCCCGTGCTGGAGGGTCGCGGTGTCAACGCTGCCGAGGAGAGCACCTCCCTGAGCGCGCACGCGCCGCGTCGTGGGGTCCGCGACGACGTTCCCCATCCTCGACAGATCCAGCGTTATCCCGTCGTCGCACATCGAGTGGCCGGGGTAGCTGTGGCCACCGCCGCGAATGGCCAGCGGCAGTTCGGCCTCTCGGGCCAGCCGGACGGCGGCGACGACATCGTCGTCGTCGGTGGCCTTGACGACCGCCAGCGGCCTGCGGTCTATGTCCCCGTTCCACAGGCTGCGCGCCGTGTCGTACGAGGGTGACGTGGCCGTGATGACGTCGCCCTTGAACACGGACAGAAAAGCCGCTCCCCCGGGGACTTTCTCGATCGAGCTCATGTGAACTCCTCTCGGCTGTGTTCTCTTGTGTCCTGATGGACCCGGGTTCAGTGCGCCGCTTCGTGCTTCATGAGGTCCGCGAGGAATTCGCCGACCATCATCGCGGTCGCGTTCGGACCGCGGGACGTGATCGTCGGGAAGATCGAGGTGTCGGCGACCCTCAGCCCGTCGATTCCGTGCACGCGCAGATGCTGGTCCACGACGGCCTGGTCGTCGGAGGCCGGTCCCATCCGGCAGGTGCCCGAAGGGTGGCCGCCGCCGACGCGGTCGAACGCCCACTGGTCGAGCTTCTTGTCGTCGCCCACCGTCTTGGCGTCCAGCCCGACGATCGAGGCGCCGATCCCGCGCAGCCCGGCGGAGTTGAAGATCTCGAACGCCACGCGGATCGCCGCACGGAAGCGAACATGGTCCTGCGGCTCGCTCAGCAAGTTCCATCGCAGGTCGGGCAGTTGGTCGGGGTCGCCCGAGACGAGCGTGACCGCGCCACGGCTCTCCTGCTTCTCGACGACGATCCCCAGCATCGCGTGTCGCAGCGCGCGCCTGCCGTGCGACGGCCTTCGCCGAGGTGCCGCGCATCGCCTTGGCGGCTTGGACGGGCCGCGCGAAGACGTCCGTCATGCCCAGCATGTCGCTGTTCTTCGTGACGAACGGCAGGATCTCCAGGTCCGAGCCCTCGTCGGTCCAGTGGAGCACGGAGGTCATCGCACCGCGCTCGGGCTGCTTGACCAGATCGAGGCGCGAGTCCCACGCGGCGCTCACCATGGGATGGTCCGTCATGTGCCGGCCGACGCCGGACAGGTCGTGCACGACGTCGACGCCGTGTTCGCGCAGGTGTTCCGCCGGGCCGATGCCCGAGACCATCAGCAGGTGCGGCGAGCGCAGCGCTCCGGCCGAGATGACGATCTCGTCCCCGCGGAAGACCTGAGGGCGGCCGTCGACGATGGCCTCGATGCCCACCGCGCGCGACTTCTCGGTCAGCACGCGCCGCGCGACCGCGTTGCCCACGATGGTGAGATTCGGCCGGCCCGTCGCGGGCAGCAGGTAGGCGAGGGCGGTGCCGATTCGGCGGCCCTCGAAGATGTTCAGCGGAACGGGTCCCACACCGCCCTCGGGCCGAGGGTCGTTCTTGTCCGGGTCGGCCCCGAAGCCCAGGGCGTGACAGCCGTCGTCGAACGCCGACGTGAACTCCGGGGCCCGGTCCAGGGGCTCGCGCATGACCGGGATCGGCCCGTCGGAGCCATGGGCGTCCCCGTCGAAGTCGAGGTCACGCTCCATGCGCTTGTAGTACTGCTGAACCTTGTCGAAGGCCCACTCGTCGTTGCCGAGCTTGACCCAGGTGTCGAAGTCGTCCTTGAGGCCCCGGATGTAGTAGCACCCGTTGATCGAGCTGGAGCCTCCCAGCCCCTTGCCGCGCGGATAGGGGATGCGGAGGCCGGGCCGGACCTCTCCCATGTAGGCCCAGTTGTTCGGGTGCCCGGGTGCTCCGGCGGCGACGATGGCGGGGGCCAGCAGCTCCTGGGGCATCTCCTCGGCGGTCGAGTAGACCGGGCCGCCTTCCAGCAGGAGCACGGTGAGGTCGGGATCCTCACTGAGTCTCGCCGCGAGGGCCCCGCCGGTGGATCCCGCACCCACGATGATCACGTCAAATGTTCCAGCCACAAGTCCGCTCCGTTCTCGGGTTCAGACATGCGGGACGCGCTGATTGCGGCTCAGTCGTCCCTGCGCGGTCGCCGGCGGCTCACGGGAAGACTCCCGGGCATCCGTCGTCGGCGACTGACTGGCAGTCAAGTCTGCCCGAATACTGACACCCGTCAGACCGCGCGTCAACCGCCGCGTTCCGAGAGGTTTCGCCGCGATCGACAGCCCCCGCACAGGCTCGGGTCGGGGCATGCATACCTCTTGACGCCGCTGGTCGGCGGGGGCATTCTGTGGCGCACTGACTGGCAGTCAGTCCCCTTCGGCGGGGCCGTGCCTCCGACCGGACACGGAACAGGTCCGCAGTCTCCGGTCGCGGTGGCGCGAGCACCCCCGTTCATCAGTGGCGGCGTGCGGTCGCCGACCGACCCCAGTGCCGTGCGGTCTTCAGTCGATCCATGTCAGCCCTCCCGTCGAGAGAGCGACCGCGCATGCGGTCCGGTCACGGACGAGGCAGAGGCCGGTCCGAGAACCCCGTTTCTTGAGAGCGACTGATCCCGAGGCACGTGTGAGGAGAACCCGATGGCGATTGTTGACCAGTCCAAAACCAGGATCGACGGCAGGTGGGAGATCACGTTGCGCCCGGACCTGAGTCCTGCGCACAGCGCGGTGCTGGAGTTGTCCCGGGACGGCGACTCGCTGTCGGTGAAGATCGAAAGCGCCGACGGCTCGGGCACCGGCGAAGGGGTGGTGGACGGGAGCCGGCTCTCGTGGACGGGGACCTTCGGGCATCTGCCGGCTCCGTGGCGGTTCAGCGCGGAGGTCGACGGGGATGTCCTGCAGGGGCGAGCGGAGGCGGAGTTCGGCCAGTTCAAGATGATCGCGTCGATGGAGGGCGTGCGCGCCGGTTCCGATGCCCGGGTGGGGTTTCGTGAGGGCTCGGAGGCCCTTGTCGAGACACTGACCGCGTGCGGGGTGGAGTACGTCTTCGGCTACTCCGGCGGCATGACCACCTCCGTGCAGCGGAGCGTCGTCGGGCAGGGCGTGCAGAACATGAACGCCCGCAACGAGTTGTCGGCGGCATGGATGTCGTACGGCTACAACCGCGTGAAGCGGCGGGCCGCCTCGGCGACGCTGATGTGGTGTGTCGGCTCGCTGCACGCGGCGCCCGTGGTGCTCGCGGCCAAGCTCGACTCCACACCCCTGGTGTACATGCTGATGGAGAACTCGGCGGTGTGGGATCTTCGCGACGCGTTGCAGGACGGCACGGAGCTGTATTCGGCGTTCAAGCCTTTGGCGAAGTACGTCAGGCGGATCGTCGACGGCCAGGACCTGCCGCTGGCCGTGCGCCAGGCAGTGCTCGCGGCGAGCACCGGCAAGTTCGGCCCGGCGGTGCTCGACCTGACGCACGAGGCGATGTACCAGAAGACCACGATCAAGACCGAGCCGCTCACGCTGCCGTCGCCGCCCGCGGCGGACGAGGAAGCGGTGCAGCGGACGATCGAGCTGATCAAGTCGGCCACCAGGCCGGTGCTGCTCGCGGGCGCGGGGATCCACATGGCCGACGCGACGGCCGAACTGCGCCGGTTCGTCGAGGCCACCGGGATCCCGGTCGTCTCCAGCGGTCCGGGCGGTCGGGGGGTGCTGCCCGACGACCATCCCCTGTACGCGGGCGACATGACCGGCTGGGGCTACTTCGGCACCGGCACCCGACTGGCCGAAGAGGCCGACCTGTGGATCGCGGTCGGGTTCTCGTTCTCGCAGACGGCGACCGCGTCGTGGTCGCTGGCCAAGCCGGAGAAGGTCGTCCACGTCGATGTCGAGCAGTCGCAGCTGGGACGGATCTTCCAGCCGACCGTCGGCGTCGTCGCCGACGCCGGCAAGTTCCTGGCCCAGCTCAACGGCCGGCTGGAGGCATCCGGCCTCCAGCGTGCGGACGGCGGCGAACCGGCCACGCTGGCGGAGATCGCCCGGGCCAAGGAGTCCTACCTTGAACTCCTGCGCTCCTTCACCGGGGCCGACCCGATCATGCCCGCCGCCGTCGGCCAGGCGCTGTCGGAGGAGGTCCCGCCGGACACCATCCTCGTCAACGACGAGGGCTTCATGGTGCCCGGGATGGTCTTCCGGGAGGACAAGTACCCGTCCGGGTTCGCCAACCCGCTGGGCTTTCACTACGACTCGCTGGGGTCGACGCTGCCCGTGGCGATCGGCGCCAAGCTCGCCGCGCCCGACCGGCTGGTGGTCAGCGTCGGCGGCGACGGCGGCTTCTACTACGACTGCAGCGACCTCTCCGTGCTTGCCGAGCGCAACCTCAAGGTCGTGTGCATCCTGCTCAACAACGGCGGCCTGTACGGCGGCCGGCGCGGCCGTGAGCACGGCGTCAACGCGCTGCCCCTGACACACTGGACGGACCTTCCCGAGGAGACCGACTACACCACGATCGCCAGGAGCATGGGAGTGCCCGGCGAACGGGTCGAGAAGGCGGACGACATCGCGCCGGCGATCCGGCGCGCGATCGAAGCGGACGGCCCCTACTTCATCGAGGTGATGACGTCAGGGAGCACCCTGCACCTCTCGCTCAACGGGTGGCCCGACCCGGACCCCAAGACCATCCGCAAATTCGGCCACGGCGACCGTTCCGTGGAGGGCTCGTGGCCGAGCTGACGCGCAACGGCCCGATGCGCTCGGTGACCTCTAGGTCTAGGTGCTCGCCGAGCGCACTCTCGCGGTCGTGTGCGTCCTGCTCAACATGGGTGCCCCGTAGGGCCGGTGGGCGCGGCCGCGCCATTCCGCTGCCCTTGGCGCTCGACAGAGGAGTGCCCGCCCGTAACACGTGTCAGCGCGTCCAGCTCCGCCGCGGCGTCCGTCGGCATCTTGTAGGCACTGCGGACGGAAGCCACCAGGACCTGGGCGCACATGTCGGTGACGTCTTCGGCGCTGAGCTGGTCGAGGTTGTCGAGGTAGGTCACCGTGACGGCGTCGACATAGCCGCTCCAGCCGGTGAGCGCCGCCTGCAGCTGCGGCGGCGGGCTTTCCGGGCATCCCAGTGACACGGAGATCTCGGCCAGCGCGTCGAGTCGGGCTGCCTGGAGCACCTCCCGGACCTTCTCATCCGCGTGGCCCGTCCTCATCATGATCGCGAATCGCTCGGGGTGCCGGCGCGCGTACTCGAAGTGCCGGAACAGAAAGCCGTGGACACGCTCGACGGCCGTCAGCTCCGTGTCACGTGGCTTCTCATAGGAGACGAGTTCTTCCCATGCCTGCCGAATGGCGGCCGCAAAGAGGCCGCGCTTCCCTCCGAAGTGGTACGACAACAGGCCGTGCGCGACTCGGGCCCGCCCACAGACCTCGTCGACCGAGACGTCCTCGTACGGCTTTCTGGCGAACAGTTCAAGCGCCGCCGCGATGAGCGCTGCGCGGCGATCGACATTGCTCTCACCGACGGCGCCTTCGCCGGGCACGTTCTCGGCTTGTATCGGGGGCACTCTTCGAGTGTCACTGGTAGTCGCCACGGAGGGAATTCTAGGGCAGCGAAAACCTGCACCTGCCAAGTTCTCCCGTCACCACGTCGGCGACCGGGGCAGAGCAACCGCGAGACGGACGGCTCCCCCTCGCTCACGGTGCCCCCCTTCGAACGGAGCACGCGGGCCGGCTGTGAAACCTGAGTCGAGCCGGGCAACGACGAGCAGTCCCCCGACAGGGCCCTGCCCTGCTCCACGCGCGGCGAGACCGACCGCGCCATCGCCAACGAAAGGAATCGGCATGAAGATCATCGCTCTGGAGGAGCACTTCCTTACCCAGGCACTGCGGGAAGCGTCCGCCGACCATCCGGTCAGCCGTCTGTACGAGGAGACGATCCCCCACTTCATCGGCCCGCTCCTCGACCTGGGTGAGCGACGCCTCGCGGACATGGACGCCGCGGGCATCGACGTCCAGGTGCTCTCCCACACCGTGCCCGGCCCGGAGAGCCTCCCGGCGGACACGGCCGTACGGCTGTCCGTGGTGGCCAACGACGCCCTAGCCGAGGCGGTCGCCGCCCACCCCGACCGGTTCGCCGGCTTCGCCATCCTGCCCATGCCCGACCCCAGGGCCGCCGCGCGGGAACTCGACCGGGCTGTCACCGACCTGGGCTTCGTCGGCGCGATGATCAACGGCCATGTCGGCGGCCGTTACCTGGACGACGAGTTCTTCTGGCCGGTGTTCGAGGCCGCCCAAAGCCTCGGCGTGCCGGTCTATCTGCACCCCAACCGGCCGCCCGAGCCGGTGGTCCGGGCCTGCTACGCGGGCTTCGCCCCTGTCGTCAGCGAGATCCTGGCCAATGCGGCCTGGGGCTGGCACATCGATACCGGACTGCATGTGCTGCGGCTGATCCTGGGCGGTGTGTTCGACCGCTTCTCGAACCTGCAGATCATCATCGGGCATATGGGCGAGGCGCTTCCGTCGATGATCTGGCGGGCGAACTCGGTACTCAACGCGGTCGCCGGCCTGGACAGGCCCGTCGTCGACTACTTCACCGACAACCTCTACGTCACCACCAGCGGGCTGTTCGACTACGCGCCCTTTGCGGCGGCCCTGCACGCGCTGGGCACCGACCGCATCCTGTTCTCCGTCGACTACCCCTTCAGCGGCAACACGGCGGCTCGTGAGTTCCTCGACCGCCTGCCCTTGAGCCGACCGGACAAGGAGAAGATCGCCCATCTCAACACCGAAAAGCTGCTCAGGCTGGGCAAGTGATCCGCTGAATGTACCAGTGGTGAACCCGGCAACTGGGCCCTTCCTCCGCTCGGTTACCGCCTCCCTGGTCAACTGGTCCCGATCTTCCATGAGGGTCCGTCAGCTTGCTGACGGACCCTCTCCACCAGCCGCAGGCGCTTGGCCTCCCAGAGCCGGTCCCGCTGCCGGTGGCGCAGTTCCGGTTCGGTGATCGGGGTGCTCGGCGTTGGTGACGAAGCAGGTCAGCCGCATGCCGTCGGCGCCGATCTCGGCGAGCCGGGCGTCGGCGCGAATATCGCCGTCCGGCTCGACGGCCGGTGTCCCGCGGACGCATGGATCTTCGAAGGAGGACTGCCACCGCCCGCGTGGGGACTGCCGGCTGACGAACTCCTGGGTGCCGTTTACGAGGTCGGTCGAAGGCGACTGCAATGGCCTGCTCTGATGGTGAACAGCGTCCAAAGGTCGGGGACGGGTTGCTTCCTTTGGAGGGGTCACGCCGGTGGATCGCGGGGTTAGCGTCGGCGACGCTGAAGGCGAACTCGAGGAGGATCTTATGGTGTCCGCTGACTTCCTCTCGGAGGTCCAGAAGGATCTCGCGCAAGGGATGCTCTCGCCACGGGTGCTCAACGACCCCGACATCCACCGCGCCGAGCTGGACCGCATCTTCACCAAGTGCTGGGTGTTCGTCGGACACGTCTCGGAGATCCCCAGCCCCGGCGACTACGTACTGCGCTACGTCGGCGAGGACCAGTTCATCCTGGCCCGCGACGAACAGGGCGAGATCCAGCTGCTCCTGAACAACCGCGTGCACCGCGCCTCACCGGTATGCCGGGCGGAAAAGGGAAACACCTCGCACTTCCGCTGCCCCTACCACGGCTGGATCTACAAGAACTCCGGCGAATGGAACGGCGCCCCCTACCGCGCCAAGGCATACCGCACCCTCGACACCACCCGCTGGGGCCTGCGAAAGGCACCCCACGTGGACGGCTACCAAGGCCTCATCTTCGCCTGCCTGGACCCGGACGCCGTACCCCTGCGCGACTACCTCGGCGACATGTGCTGGTACCTGGACGTGATCTTCGGCCTCAACGAACAAGGCATGCGGGCCGCCGGCGACCCCCACCGCTGGATCGTGCCCGCCAACTGGAAATCAGGCGCCGAAAACTTCGTCGGCGACGCCTACCACGTCCAATCCGCACACAGCTCGCTCGGGGACATCGGCCTCATCCCCGACCTCGGGCAGTCGCTCAGCACGCAGTTCCATGTCGCTCTCGAGGGCGGGCACGGGCTCATCATCACGCCGAATCTCCTGCCCGAACCGCACTGGGTCATGGACTACCCGGCCGAGGTGGCCGCGACCTTCGACCTCGCCCGGCTGAACGCCGGGCAGCGTGAGTTCCTGGAGTCCCGGTACGGGGTGGTCGGCTTCACGATCTTCCCAAACCTGTCGTTAATCCGGGCCGTCGCCTCGACCGAACGGGGCCGACCGCCGGTGTGCTTCACCGCTCTGCGGCAGTGGCAGCCGCGAGGGCCCGAGCAGTTCGAGCTGTGGAACTGGCCCATGGTGTGGAACTCGGCGCCGCCCGAGTTCAACCAGGCCTCGTACGAAGGCAGCGTCTTCGGCTTCAGCCCCTCGGGGGTCTTCGAGCAGGACGACACCGTCGTCTGGCGCGGCGGCCCCATGGTGGGCCGCTCGGCCTTCGCCCGCCAGGACATGAAGCTCAACTTCCAGATGGGCCTGGACGGAATGAGCGACTACCAGACCAGGCCCGACTGGATGGGACCCGGCAAGGCCAGCACCTCGGTCTATGGCGAGAGGAACCAGCGCCGCTGGTGGCAGCGCTGGAGCGAGGCACTGGCGCCATCCTGACGAGGATGTTCCCTGTGCCGATGGCGGCAGTAGAGCCCGCACCGGCAGCTCGTCCGGTGCGGGCTCAGCAGTGTTGACCTGCCGGAGTCTCCTCATGCGGTCCGTGGCGTCGTCTCGTACGGCTTGATCATGTCGTAAATGAAGTCGCCGCCGTCGCGATAGGCAGTGGCCCCCGTCCGGTCGAGTGCGCGCTCCATCGCGACTGCCACGGCCTCGGGCGTCAGGTCCGGGTTCGGGGGTGTGGCGGTGGTCTGGCTGATGAACGCCTCGTTGAACGAGCCGGCGGACGATTCGATCACCCTGCCGGTGATCGTGCAGTCCTCGTGGGCGAGCCATGCGGCGACCGGGGCGACGACATCGGGGGTCAGCCCCGCCGCCTGGTTCTGCTTGCTGGCCTCCGCCGTGAGCATGGTCTGCAGTGCCACGGTGTCGGCGTAGGGCGAGATGGCGTTCGCCCTGATCCCGAGCTTCGCTCCCTCGGCCGCCAGCGAGCGGGTCAGCCCCACGACGCCGAGCTTGGCGGCGGCGTAGATCGACTGGGTGGGCAACCCGGCAAGCCCCACGCCCGAACTGACGTTGACCAGGCGCCCGTAGTTCTGCGCGGTCATGTGCGGCCAGGCGGCACGGGTCATCCATATGTGACCCATGAGGTGGACGCCGACGACGCGTTCGATGTCCTGGTCGGTGATCTCGTCGAACGTCGCGAAGGGTGCGATGCCGGCGTTGTTGATCAGGATGTCGACCCGGCCCCAGGTTTCGAGAGCGGTGTCCACGATCGCCCGCGCGCCGTCACGCTCGGCCACCGAGTGGCCGTCACCGACAGCCTCGCCGCCGGCCTTGCGGATCTCCTCGACCACCGCCTCGGCACCGGGACCGATCTGCCCGCGCCCGTCGGGACCGACACCGAGATCGTTGACCACGACCTTCGCCCCTCGCGATGCCAGAAGCATCGCGTACGACCGTCCGAGCCCGGGGTTGCTGCCCGCGCCAGTCACGATCGCCACTCGTCCATCGAAACGAAACTCGTCCGCGCTCAATTTGCCCTCCATGGTGACCTCGGGGTTGACCCGCCCCCGGGTGCGGACGCACGACGACCTCCGACAGGCGCACATCGTGCCCGGATCGGCCGGGGGACACGCTGCGAGGCTAGGACCGCGTCACGGCCGTCACCAGCGTCCGAAGGTAGGGCACAGGGCGCTTCCTTTGGGGGGTTTACGCCGATGAACCCGCCGGGCGAGCCTCGGATCACCGCAGCCAGCGGGAGCTCGCGGGACAGCTCGCGGGGAGGAGAGACAGCGTATGCCGGTGAAACGTCCGGGACGGGATGCCGTCCCCAACATGACGGACTACGACGCCGAGCGGGCCCGGTTTCGCTGGGAGGTTCCACAGCGGTTCAACGCCGTCCTGGACATCCTCGAGCGCCGGGCGGAACAGAGCCCGGACGAACTCGCCCTGGTGACACTGCGCCGCGACGGCGGGGTCGCCGTGTCGTACACCTTCCGCGAACTCAACCTGGCCAGTCGGCGCATGGGACACGCCCTCGCCGGGATCGGTGTCGGCAAGGGCGAGCGGATCTTCGTGATGCTCCCCCGGATCGCCGAATGGTACGTGGCCCTGCTCGGCGCGATCCGGATCGGCGCCGTCCCCGTCCCCGGCACCCCGCAGCTGACCTCCCGTGACATCGAGTACCGCGTCGACCGGGCGGAAGCCGTCGCGGTCGTCACGGACACTGACGGGGCGGTCAAGGTCGACAAGCTCACCGACCGCCTGTCGACGCTCGCACACCGCATCGTCGTCGGGACCGCGCCGTCCGCCGGCTGGCACACGATGGACGGGCTGCTGGCGCGGGCGTCGGACGGGCCGACCCCGGCGGACCCGACCGCCGCCGACGACATGATGCTCGTCTACTTCACGTCCGGCACGGTCTCGTACCCCAAGATGGTCGCGCACACCCAGGCCAGCTTCGGTCTCGGCCACATGGTCACGGCCCGCTACTGGCAGGACCTCCGGCCCGGGGATCTGCACTGGACCCTGTCGGACACCGGGTGGGCGAAGGCCGCGTGGAGCAAGCTCTTCGGGCAGTGGGCACAGGGCGCGACCGTCCTGGAGATGGACCTGGGCAAGTCCGACCCCGATCTGATCCTCGACACGATCGAGCGCCACGGGGTCACGACACTCTGCGCGCCGCCGACCCTGTACCGCTCGCTGGTCGTCGCCGATCTCGCGAGCTACGACCTGTCCCGGCTGCGCCACTGCGTCTCGGCCGGCGAGCCGCTCAATCCCGAGGTGATCCGTATCTGGGAAGAGGGAACGCGCGGGCTTGTCGTCCACGACGGCTACGGCCAGACCGAGACGGTCAACGTGCTCGCCAACTTCCGCTGCCTGCCGGTACGCAGCGGGTCGATGGGCAAACCCGTTCCCGGGTTCGACGTCGACGTGGTCGACGACGACGGCGCATCGGTGCCTGTGGGCGACGAGGGCAATGTCGCCATCCGCGTGCAACCCGAACGGCCCGCCGGGCTGTTCACCGGCTACTGGCGCGATCCTGACGCCACCGCGGCCGCATTCACGAACGGCTGGTACTTCACCGGCGACAAGGCGCGCCGTGACGAGGACGGCTACTTCTGGTTCGAAGGCCGGCAGGACGATGTGATCACGTCCTCGGCGTACCGCATCGGCCCGTTCGAGGTCGAATCGGCGCTCGTCGAACATCCGGCCGTCATCGAAGCCGCGGTCGTCGGACAGGACGACCCCGACCGGACCCAGATCGTCACCGCGTTCGTGATCCTGCACCCCGACGCCGACCCTTCACCGCAACTCGCCGAGGAACTGCAGGACCACGTCAAGCGCCTGACCGCCCCCTACAAATACCCACGCCAGATCCACTTCGTCAGTGATCTGCCCAAGACCGTGTCAGGCAAGATCCGCCGCGGCGAACTGCGCGACCAGCTACGCGGCACCACCCACACCTGAAATCCGCCGGCATGAGGCACGTGGAGGAGCATTCGATGACAACTGCTGACGAGGCCGCGACGCGGATCGGTGGGACGTGGGACCTCACCCTGCGCCCGGGGGCGTTCCCGCCGCAGAGCGGTGTGCTCACCCTGACCCCGGACGGCGACTCGCTGTCGGTGCGGTTCGAGACCCCGGAGGGCGCCAGCACCAGCGAGGGAGACATCAAGGGGCGGCGCCTGTCCTGGACCATCGCCGTCGGCAGCAACCCGGCCCCGCTTCGTTTCGAGGCGGAGGTCGAGGGCGACATTCTCCTGGGCCACGTCGAGCTGGGCGTCGGGCCGTTCAAGGAGCGAGCCCCGGTGGAGGGCGTGCGAGTCGGGTCGGGCGCCCGGTTGCCGTTCCGGGAGGGATCGGTCGCTGTCGTGGAGACGCTCACCGCGTGCGGGGTCGAGTACGTCTTCGGCTACACGGGCGGTGTGTCCACGAGCCTGGAGCGCAGCATCACCGCGCACGGCATGAAGGACTTCAACGCGCGCAACGAGCTGTCCGCGGCGTGGATGTCCTACGGCTACAACCGGGTGAAGCGGCGGGCCGCCTCCGCGGCGCTCACGTGGTGCGTCGGCGCGCTGCACGCCGCGCCGGTCGTGTACGCGGCCAAGCTCGACTCCACCCCCCTGGTTCTCATGCTGATCGAAAGCGCGGCGGCGTGGGACATGCGGGACATCCTGCAGGACGCGACCGAGCTGTATCCGGCGCTCAAGCCCCTGTCGAAGTACATCAAACGTGTCGTCGACGGCGAGGACCTGCCGCTGGCCGTCCGGCAGGCGGTGCTCGCGGCGAGCACCGGCAAGTTCGGCCCCGCGGTGCTCGACCTCACCCAGGGCGCGATGTACCAGAGGACCACGGTCAGGACCGAGCAGCTCACGCTGCCGGAGCCGCCCGCGGCGGGCGAGACGAGCGTACGGCGGACGCTGGAGTTGATCGAGGCCGCCGAGCGGCCCGTGATCCTGGCGGGTGCGGGCATACATCTCGCCGACGCGACGGGCGAGCTTCGCCGGTTCGTCGACGCGACCGGCATTCCGGTGGTGTCGAGCGGGGCGGGAGGCCGCGCGGTCCTGCCGGACGACCACCCGCTCTACGCGGGCGACATGAGCGGCTGGGGGTACTTCGGGACGGGCACCAAGGTGGCCGAGGAGGCCGACCTGTGGGTCGCGGTCGGGTTCTCCTTCTCCCAGACGGCCACCCTGTCGTGGTCCCTCGCCAAGCCGGAGAAGGTCGTACAGGTCGACATCGAGGAGTCTCAGCTCGGCCGGATCTTCCAGCCGACGCTGGGCGTCGTCGCCGACGCGAAGGCGTTCCTCGGCCAGCTCAACGACCGTCTGCAGGCCTCCGGTGCGGAGAGCCGACACCGCGCGGACGAGGTGCGGACAGCGGAGATCGCGGCGGCGAAGGACTCCTACGCCGAGACGCTGAGGTCCTTCGTCGGCACCGACCCGATCATGCCGGCCGCGATCGGCCAGATCCTCTCGGAGGAGGTTCCCGCGGGGACCATCTTCGTCAACGACGAGGGCTTCCCGGTGCCCGGGATGGTGTACCGGGAGTCGAAGTACCCTTCCGGCTTCGCGGCACCGCTGGGCTTCCACTACGCGGCGCTGGGGTCGTCCCTCCCGGTGGCGATCGGCGCGAAACTCGCCGCACCCGACCGACTGGTCGTCAGCGTCGGCGGCGACGCCGGCTTCTACTACGACTGCAGCGAGCTCTCGGTGCTCGCCGAGCGCAATCTCAAGGTCGTGAGCATCGTCCTCAACAACGGTGGCCTGTACGGCGGCCGACGCGGCCGCGAGCACGGGGGCCCGGGCTCGGTGCCGTTCACGCACTGGACCGACCTTCCCGAGACCGACTACAGCGCGGTCGCCCAAGGCATGGGCGTGCCGGGCGAGCGGGTGGACAAGGCGGACGAGCTCGCGGCTGCGATCCGTCGTGCGATAGCCGCGGACGGCCCGTACTTCATCGAGGTGATGACGGCCGCGAGCACGATGCACCTGCACATGGCCGGATGGCCCGATCCGGACCCCAAGACCACCCGCAAGGCGGGCCATGCCGACCTGTTCGTCGACGGCTCATGGCCGAACTGACGAACTGCTCGACATCACGCGACCGATCTCAAGGAGGAGCTCATGGCGACTGTGGAACAGCGAGAGGAGTCGACGAGCCCGGGGGCTCGCCTGCCCGACATGGCGAGGTTCATCGACTTCTTGGAAGCCCGGAAGGCGGAGACGGAGAATCCGAAGCATGCCGCGATGATCGACCTGCTCATCGAGCACTCGGTCGCCGAGGTACGCGACCACGACATCGAGCGGACCATGGCGACACTGGTGGACGACTGCGTCTACCACAACTACGGCGACCCCGGCGCGATCGCGCGCAACGGCGGTCCGGTCGCCTACCGGGACGCGGTGCGCGCGAACTACCTCGAGAACATGGCGAACGGCTCGCTGGACATGGACGGTCTCGAAGTCGAGGTCGATCATTTCTTCATCAGTGATGAGGCCATCGCCTGGGACGGGTACGTGCGTCTTCGGCTGCCTGGTGCGGCGCTGGCCGAGGCGGGCGTGCCCCTGCCGGACGGGGGGACGGCCGACGACGTGTTCGTGCTCACGGCGAGGCAGGCCATCGTCATCCCGTTCCGCGACGGTCTGATGGTCGGAGAGGACTTCTACCTCGACGGTCAGGGCACCTGGGAGAAGGTTGCCTGACCGCTCGCCGGCTACGGGGGCGGCAGGGTCCTGTTCACATCCTGCCGTCCCGGCGGTGCGAAGGGTCTTCGCAGGCGAAGCCTGCGGGGGCCCCTTTTGCATGGCATCGAGATCCGGTTTCCGCGACGCCGCGGCGGTGCGCCGCCAGCACCACCGCCGGCTCACGCACCCCCGGCGCCCTGGTGCGCCTCGCGGGACGCGACGGTCCCGCCCGCTCGATGGAACGCGCCCCCTGGCCGAAGGCGCGGAGATCGCCGGGCGCCGAGCGGTTGTCGTTGAGGACGTAGTCACCAGTGGCGGTCAGGTCGTGCTGTCCAGCGCCGAGTTGCGTGCCCTCGGGTGCTCGCGCGTGGCACGCCGGCGGCCCTGGTCGCCGTCCAGCGCGCACCGGGACGGGGAAGCCGGATCAGGCGCCGCGGCCACCCTCCGCCCCCGTCGCGAGCAGTCCGTTGACCACGAGCCTCGCCAACCGCTCCGCAGTGGCCTTGAGTTGCTCCGCCGAAACGGGGTCCGGCCTGCCCAGGCGTCGCGCCAAAGGTCCCTCCAACAAGCCCGAGACCGGAGGGATGACGGCGAAGAACATGACGTCCATCGGGATGGGCTCCATGCGTCCGGCAGCGACGAGCCGTTCGATACTCGGCACCATGAGCTGCAGAGTCGGAGCGATGTACTGCTCGTAGAGGTAGTCCAGCCGCTCCGTGTCGCGGGAGAACTCGTCGACGAGGACCCGTCCGATCAACGGCGTGTCCACCGCGCTCCGGTAGAAGCCGGCGATGATCAGGCGCAGTTGCTCGGCATCGTCGAGTGAGGGATCCGTCTTCGGCAGGCGCTCCAGTTGCACCCTCAGGGCAGCGTCGACTACCGCACGCCAGAAGGCCGCCTTGGACCCGTACCGGTCGTTGATGAAGTTGTGACTGACCCCCAGGCGGCCGGCCAGCACCCGTGCGGAACCGCCGTCGTACCCCAGCTCGGCGAAGGCCTCGAGCCCGCGCAGCAGGATGCTCTCCTCGTCGGGCACAGCACGAGTGTCCCGGCTCGGGCGCCCCGGCCGTCGGGCGGGTTCTGTTCTGGCTCCCACCATTGTCTCCTCACCGATCGCCCCGGACCTCTGGGACTCGCCACCAGCTTAGGCGGCTCGCCACCACCTTACTTGACACATGTCAGAATACGGCTAATCTGACAGGCGTCAGAACGTTCGTGGCGTGAGGCAAGCAGTCGAGTCAGCCATTCCTCGCAGGGCTGACCCACACCAGTCACCACCGGAACCACCGATCCCCCACCACGCTCGGCCTGCTCCGTCCTATGCCGGAGCAGGCCGAGCGCTCTCCGAAAGTGAGTGCCACATGACCGCGCACACCCCGCTCCGAAAGGCCCCCGACCACGTGGTGACCCTGATCACCGCCGGGGATCCCCTCGCCGATGCCGTCGTCGCCGAACTGGACCAATACGGCGCGCAGGCACGGCGTGCTCTCGACGCGGGCCTCAGGAATGGCCTGGCAAGCCTGGACGCGGAGCCCCCCACGGCCGTAGCCGCGCTGCTGCGTCAACTGGAAACGCCTCCTTCCTGGGTCGACCCCTTGATGCTCCATCGCGGCGATGTCGCGAGCCTGTCCGTGCCCCCCATGTGGTTCCAGCTCTGCTCGCTGACCAGTGCGCTCGCGCACTCCTATGCCTCTCCTGCCACCGCACGACAGCTGGTCCGGACGGGCAGTACGACGGACATGGCTGCGCGTCGGCTCGCGGAGAGCGGTGTATGGGTACGGCAGACCGTCCGGCCGGGAGGGCTGTTCCGCGGACGGCCTGGCTACCTGGCCACCGTCGAGGTCCGGTTGCGCCATGCCCGGATGCGGGCCGACGCCGTCGAGGACTGGGACCGGGGCGCCGAGGGCCTGCCGATCGGCCAGCTCGACATGGCCCGTACCTGGCTCGGATTCACCTTCACCGCCTTCCGGGCCCTCGATGCCGTCGGCATCGGCATGAGCCTGGAAGAGGAGCACTACCTCTACCAGTACTGGTCGTACGTCGCCCATCTCCTGGGGCTCGACGAGCGCCTCTACCAGGACGTCGGTGACCACGCCGCCGCGTGCCGGCTGCTGGATCTGCTGGACTTCACGACGCCCGCGCCCGATGAGAACTCGACGACCCTGACCTCGGCCATGATCGGTGCAGGGGCCCGCGCGATGGCCGACGCACCGGGCGTCGGGCTGTCCGAGGAGCAGCTGCGCCACCTCATCCACAGCGTGCTCCGGCGGACCTTCGGAGAGGAGTGGGGGGATCACCTGGGTATCCCCGTCGTCCCGTCCGCGGCCGATCTCGTCCCGCTGATCAGCCGGCTCAACCGCCAGGCCCGCTACTGGCAGACCTACTCCCCCGCCTCGGCCCAAGAGGCCCGCCGTCGAGCGCTGGCGGAGCCCGGGCCGCACCTCAAGGCGGCCCTCCTTCCTCGCGCCCGCTCGTGCCGCAAAGCCACGGAAGGTGATCGCCCGGGCGTCCGGGCGGCCTGATTCGCCTTCCCCCTACGAGCGCGGCCGATCGTGGCCGACTCCCGGACGAGTTCACCCCGCCGTGGCCTCACCTCCTTGCCGGCCACCACGGCACAACACATGACGAGCTCCGACGACGCAGCCGTCCCGCACCGTTCAACTCTTCCTCTTCCTCTGTCTTCAGGAGTTTCGTCATGTCCCAAGCATCAGGCCCCGTGTCGGACACGGCCACCGTGTCCATGCTCCCTCCCTCTGACGCACCGCCACGTCACCGCTGGTGGATCCTCGCCGTCATAGGCGTGGCCCAGCTCATGGTCGTCCTGGACGCGACCATCGTGAACATCGCCCTGCCCTCGGCGCAGAAGGACCTGGGCTTCTCCGACGGCAACCGGCAGTGGGTGGTCACCGCCTACGCCCTCGCCTTCGGCAGCCTGCTCCTGCTCGGCGGCCGGATAGCCGACCTGTTCGGCCGCAAGATGACCTTCCTCGTCGGCCTGGTCGGCTTCGCCGGTGCCTCCGCCCTCGGCGGCGCCGCCACCAGCTTCGAGATGCTGGTCACCGCCCGCGCCGCACAGGGCGTCTTCGGCGCCCTGCTCGCCCCCGCCGCCCTGTCCCTGCTCACCGTGACCTTCACCGACGCCAAGGAACGCGCCAAGGCCTTCGGTGTCTACGGCGCCATCGCCGGCGCCGGAGGAGCCATCGGCCTGCTGCTCGGCGGCCTGCTGACCGAGCACCTCGACTGGCGCTGGACCCTCTACGTCAACCTCGTCTTCGCCGCCGTCGCCTTCGTCGGCGGAGCGCTCCTGCTCAAGCGCACCACCCGCGACAGGACCGCCACCCTCGACATCCCCGGCGCGCTCCTCGTCGGCGGCGGCCTGTTCTGCCTTGTCTACGGCTTCTCCAACGCCGAGAGCCACGACTGGAGTTCGGTACAGACCTGGGGTTATCTGGTGGCCGGTGGCATCCTGCTCGCAGCGTTCGCCTGGTGGCAGACCCGCTCCACCCACCCCCTGCTGCCGCTGCGCGTCCTGCTCGACCGCAACCGTGGCGCTTCCTTCGTCTCGGTGCTGATCAGCGGCGCCGGCATGTTCGGTGTCTTCCTCTTCCTCACCTACTACCTCCAGCAGAGCCTGGGCTACACCCCCGTCAAGACCGGCCTGGCCTTCCTGCCCATGGTCGCCGGGCTCATGCTCGCCTCCACCCTCGCCACCACCGTCCTCATTCCCCGCATCGGCCCCAAGCCGGTCGTGCCCCTGGGCATGGGACTGGCCGCCGCCGGCATGGTCTGGCTCACCACCCTCGACCTCAGCAGCACCTACACCACCGACGTCCTGCCCCCACTGGTCATCGCGGGCCTCGGCCTCGGTCTGGTGATGCCCCCCGCCATGAGCCTGGCCGTCGCCGGCGTGGCCGCCGAGGACTCCGGCGTGGCCTCCGCCGCCGTCAACACCATGCAGCAGGTCGGCGGTTCCCTCGGTACCGCCCTCCTCAACACCCTCTCCACCACCGCCGTCACCACTTACCTCGACGGCCGCGACACCAAGGACCCGATGGTCCTCGCCCACGCCGGCCTGGAGGGCTACTCCACCGCCTACTGGTGGTCCGCCGCCTTCTTCGCCGCGGGCCTGGTCATCAGTGCCCTCCTCTACCGCGGAGGCGTCCCCGCGCAAGACCCGGACGCGGCACCGGTCGTCCACATGTGAGTCCCGGCCACACAAGCTGCTCCCAGGGCCAAGGCGCTCTCCGGGGGCAGCTTGCACATGTCGCCGACGCGGCGATGGCGGGATGCTGTCAGCCGGACTCTGCGGGCCCACAAACGGGTGACTCGCCGTGCTGAGCCCGCCCAGTGCAGCGGCCGTTCACGGCGTGCCGGGTTACGGCCGTGGTGGGCACGCCGAACGACAACGGCTCCGGCGTCTGTGGCCACCGGGGCGACGGGCCCGGGCCGGTCGGTGACGGTTCGGCTTCTCTCCCCCGAGCTGTCCGGCAACTCGGTACTCCTCAGGACCTGGCGGCAGCTCGAGGGCCCGATGCGAGTGGTGGTCATGAGTGCGGCCGGCGAACGCCGCGAGACGGCCACGTCCGCGACGACCCATGAGCCCATCGCCGACGTGATCGTCCGCGGAGACGCCGCGGCGGCCCGGGAGATCCTGCACACGCACATGACGTCGGCGATCGAGCACTTGGGCATCGAGCACGAAGGCGCGCGCGAGACCGCCTGATCCCTCGCTCCCGGCGTCCGCCCTCAGGCCCGGTGCCGGGCGTCGAAGTGGGTGGAGTGAGTGGTCAGCTTGCCCAGCAGGTCGGTCAGGGTGCGCTGTTCCTCCGGACCGAGGGAGCCGGCCCACTCCTGCTCCCGTTCGCTGTGGGCCCGGAAGGCGGTGGTGATCGCTTCCAGACCGGCCTCGGTCAGGGCCAGTTGGACCGCGCGCCCGTCATAGGCGGCGCGCTCCTTGCTGACCGGCCCGTCCCTCTCCAGGGTGTTGACCAGTGCCGACACGGCCACCCTGCTCATGCCGGACAGTTCCGCGACCTTCCTCGCCTCGACCGGGCCCGACAGCCAGATCGCGAACAGGACGCGGAACCCGGACCACGACCAGCCGCGGGGCCGGTGGGGCCAAAGCCGTGGAACCAGCGGTGTTCAGCGGCCGGGGATGAAGCCGTAGTCGCCGCCGGGGTGGTCGGGGTCGATAGCGTGCAGGATGCGCTGTCCGATGTCGGTGAGGTGGCGCACCTGGGCCTTGGTCAGGGGGTCGAAGACCAGCCGTCTGACCTCCTGGACATGCCCCGGAGCGACGTCGAGAACCGTCTCGTACCCTTCCTCGGTCAGGGCCGCCAGGGTGTAGCGGCCGTCGGTGGGGTCGGGGCTGCGGTGTACGTAACCCTTGCGTTCGAGACGGGCGACGACCTGGGACAGGCGGGAGAGCGAGCCCTCGGCGTAGGAGGCGAGCACGCTCATGCGCAGCGTCCGCTCCGGCGACTCCGACAGGGCCGCCAGCACGCCGTAGTCGAAGTAGTTCAGCCCTGCCGACCGCAGTTGCGCGTCGAGGGCACTCTCCAGGCGCAGCATGATGCCGGCCAGGCTCAGCCATGCGCGTCGTTCCTGCTCATCGAGCCATCGGGGGCCCTCTTCGGCCGGGATCTTTGTCACGCCCCCAATCTACCGTCACTTCACACTTGAAGCGAAAGTCGGGCCGAGATCACTTGATGCTTGAAGTCATAGCGCGCTACATTTCACTTCAATGCTTAAGCGACTGCCCGGGTCTGTGCCGAGCAGCGAACTCCGTAGGAGACCGTCGTGAAGCTGCTCGTTCTCGGCGCCACCGGCGCCACCGGCCGCCTGGTCGTCGACCAGGCCCTGGCGGTCGGTCACACCGTGCGCGCCCTGGTCCGCTCCTCCCAGAAACTGGACGCCGCCCGGCCCGGACTCGACGTCGTCTCCGGCCAGGCCACGGACGCCGGCGATGTCACGCAGGCCATGGTGGGCGTGGACGCGGTGATCAGCGTCCTCGGAGCCGGTGGGGGAACCGTCATCACCGACGCGACGCGCGCGGTCATCGCCGGTGCGGCCAACACCGGCGTCAGCCGCTTCGTGTACCTCTCGTCGTTCGCCGTTCTGCACGATCGGCTCAGCGGCCCGGCCAAGGCCATGGCCGGCCTGGCGATGAAGGCGATGGTCAAGGACAAGGCCGCGGCCGAGGACGTGCTCCGCGCCAGCAACCTCGACTGGACGATCGTCCACGCAGTCCGCCTCACCAACGGACCCTCCACCGGTGGCGCCAAGCCCCTCCCGGCCGCGGCCACCTTGCGCATGGGTGACACCGTCAGCCGCGCCGATGTGGCCGCCTGGATGCTGGCCGCCGTCACGGACGTCTCCACCAGCCGCCGCTCCGTCGTCATCGCCGGCTGAACCTCCTTCCCCCTTCGCCAAATCGCCCTGTTCTGATTCGGAGAACACCATGAGCGGACAGCTCGCCACCCATTCCGCCCGCCCCAACGGCCTGGTCATCGCCGGGGGTCTGGTCGGGACCGCAGTCGTCTCCATCGCGCTCAACGCCGTCGTCGCCGTGTCCGCACGCGCGGCCGGCGCCTCGGACGACTTCCAGCCGCTCCACCTCACCGCCTACGCGCCCCTCACCGTCTTCGGGGTCCTGGTCGGCGCCGCCGTCTGGGCGATCGTCCGCGCCCGCTCGGCACGTCCCGCCGGTCTGCTGCGCACCCTCGTACCCGTCGTCGTCCTCGTCAGCCTTGTCCCGGACGTTCTCGTCGGCGCCTCCGACAGCAAGCCCGGCACCAGCTGGGGGGCCGTCATCGCCCTGATGGTCATGCACTTCGTCGTCGCGGCTGTCGCCATCCCCGCCTTTCGGCGATTCCTCCCCCTGGACGGCCGCCAGGGCTGACGCCTCCCCCCGGGATACACAACCCCCGGTCGCGGCGATGATCGTATCGACGGAGTAGTTCGCGTCCGGCCAAGGCATTCAGCACATGCGTGCGAATGCCTTGGTTCCGTTTACCCGCAGGGACGGATGAGAGGCCCACATCGATGACTGCGGTCTCCCACCACGACGTCGCCTTCGCGCGGCTTCTCATGTCGAGCTACCAGCGGTTGACCGGCGCCCCGTTGTGGCCGTCCGGGCCCTCGCGCGACGGCAAGACGGCCCGCCGGCTCTACGAGGACGCACCGTTCGGACTGCTCGCGCACGACACGAGGGCGGATCCGATCTTCATCTACGCGAATACGACCGCCCAGAGGTGCTTCGAATACACCTGGCGGGTACGCGTCCGGCTACCGCAGCCTGAGGATCGCCAAGTCCGGCCGGAGATTCTGGATAGAAGACGTCACGATGTGGAACCTGCTGGACGCCGACGGCACACACCACGGTCAGGCCGCCGTGTTCCGGTCGTGGACGGACGTCTCGGAGGACCGGACAGGCGGCTGATCATGGCCGACGCGTCAATGGGCCCAGGGAATCCGGTCAACGCAGACCGATGACCGCCCCTCTTCGAGAGACCGCTCAGGCAGCTCTACCGCATCGGCGGGCGCGGGATGACTTCGCTGTCACGCCGCGCCCGATCCGCCCATGCTCTGGGGCAGTTCGCCGGATGACGAACACCTCGGCGGACGGGTGTCCCGGCGGCCCGTCGCGGAGGTCCTAGCGGCGCGTGCTGCCCCCGTCCGTGACGATGAGCTGCCCGGTGATGAACGCGGCGTCGTCGGAGGCGAGGAACGCCACGACGCCCGAGACGTCGGACGGCATCTGCACCCGTTTGATGTTCTGCCCTTGCACCGCCTGCTCGAAGAAGGACTCGTCCGTGTTCTCCACGGCGGCGGCCGTCCGGACGAGACCCGCGGCGACGCCGTTCACGGTGATGTTGTGGGCGCCGAGGCCGGTGGCCAGGACGGAGGTGAATCCGTTCAGGGCGCCCTTGGCGGAGATGTAGGAGACGAAGGGCGGCGGCGCGGTCCAGTAGCTGGCCGAGGTGATGTTGATGATCCGACCCGACCCGGACTCCTTCAGGTGCGGCAGGAACGCCTTGGAGGTCAGGAAGGGGCCGTCCACGTTGACGGCGAAGGTGCGACGCCACTCCTCGTAGGTCACGCGGTCGAAGTCGGCAAGCAGAACCACGGCCGCGTTGTTCACCAGGATGTCGACGGGACCGAGGTCATCGCGGACCCGCGCGGCGAAACCGCGGATCGCCTCCTCGTCGGAGATGTCGACCTTGTCGCTGACGAATCGTCGTCCGGTCTCCGCGACGAGTGTCCGCGTCTCGTCGGCCGGATCGATGTCCGCGACCGCGATGTCCGCGCCCTCCGACGCGAGCCTGCGGGCGATCTCCTGCCCGATCCCCCTACTGCCTCCGGTCACGACGGCGATCTTGCCGGTCAGTCTCCCAGACATGACGCATCTCTCCTCGGCCAGCGCTCGAACGGTCTCACTCCTGGATGGTGCGCATCGACGCCGTCGACGGGAGGTGGCTTGTCCGTCCAATGAACATGTCCATTGAGCGTGACGGGGGTCACTTCCTACCTTGTCGCTACTCGCTGATTGGTCACCGTGCTGTGCGTCCTGATTCAGGTTTGACCGAAGAGCCACGCGGAGGAACTCCGCGAGGGCACCAGGGCCGGTTCGGCAGCGGTGCTGCCGGGATGGCCGAGAGCCGAGAGACAAGCACCCGCAGCAAGGTCCGGCGGCGAACGTCGGTTCCGACAGCAACGCTTTGCGCCAAGGAGTCGTCCATGGTTCAGATCGAAACACCCGGTGCGAAAGAGGGAGAGGGTGGCAGATACACCCTGAGCTCAGGCACTCTCGCCGCGGTGGTGCTCGCTGTGTGCCTCTCGCAGATAGCCCTTTCCGTCCCCTCGCTCATCACCGGGCTGATCCAGCAGGATCTCACGCCGACCTCGGCCCAGCTGACGTGGATCGTCGACGCCTTCTTCATTCCCGTCGCCGCGTTGGAACTGGGCTTCGGTGTGTTCGGTGACCTGTTCGGCCGCAAGCGCCTGCTCGTCGGGGGCGCCGCGCTCATCGTCGTGGGCTCGACTCTCGCGGTCCTGGTGCCGGGTGAGGGATCGTCGACCGGCACGCGGGTGACGTTACTGATCCTGGCCCAGGTCCTCAACGGCATCGGGGCCGCGGCCATCTTCCCGACAAGCCTCGCCATGGTGGCGGCCGGCACGCACACCACCGCCACCCGCGCGCGCGGCGTGGCGATCTGGGCCGCCGCGCTGTCGATCGGCGGCTTCCTGGGGCCGCTGCTGGCAGGCGTCGCCGCCAAGATCCACACCGGATGGGCCGGGAACGCGAACTGGCGCTGGGCCTACGTCGGTGTTCTTGCCATCGCTGTGGTGAGCGTGGTCCTGTCGCTGGCCCTCGCCCAGAACTCGGCGTCACCCGAGGGCCGATCCATCGACTGGCCGGGGCAGATCACTGCCGCGCTCGGCCTGTTCGCTCTGCTGTACGCCGTGATCCAGGGCCCCGAGAGCGGCTGGGGGAGCCCGCAGATCGTCATCGCGTTCATCCTCGCGGCCGTCTTCCTCGGGCTGTTCGTCTTCGCGGAAGGTCGCGTGGCCGCGCCGCTGCTTCTCCTGAGCGCCTTCAAGAACCGGGCGTTCGCCGTGAACTCGGTGGTCACCGTGATCGGGATGTTCGGCTTCCTCGCGATCATGTACTCCACCAGTATCCGCCTCACCACCATCCAGGGGTTCAGCCCGCTGAAGAGCTCCGTCGCCTACCTCTTCTTCGGGGGCATCGGCCTGGTGCTGTTGCCCCTCACGTCCAGGCTGCTGGAGCGCTACAACCCCCGCTGGGTGCTCTTCACCGGCCTGGGGCTCATCGGCGTCAGCGGGCTGTGGTTCGCCGGCGTTCCGGCGAGCGACCGGGCTTTGGGCGCCATCGTCGGGCCTCTGATCCTCGCCGGCGTCGGTTCAGGACTCGCCTTCGCCGCCATGAGCGCGGTTGCGGTCAACTCGTTGCCCAACCACCTCGCCGGTATGGCAAGCGGTGCCACGAGCACGTTCCGGGACCTCGGGTTCGCCCTCGGCCCCGCGATCACAGGTGCCGTCGCGCTGGGCCAGGCCGCCAAGGAGATCGCCCGCAACGTGGCCGACAATCCTGCCCTGAGCAAGGCCTATGCGGCTTTCCAGGCCGCTCCGGCCCATGCTCCCGCGGATCAGAGACCGCAGCTCGAGGCGGCGGTTCATGCCGTGGCCTCAGGCCCCCTGGGGGCCAACTCGGTGCCGGCCAGTGTCATCACGCCCGATGGTCAGGTCGTGCCCTTCAACCCGCTCAAGGACGTCGCCTTCCACGCCCTCAGCCACAGTTACTCCCACGCATACGTGCTCGGTGGCGTGGCTGCTCTCGTGGCGGCGGCACTCACTCTCGTGGGTGCGCGCGGTGGTGTGGGCGAGACCCATCTCGACGACGACCCGCACACCCTCGACGGCTGATGCCCGACGAACGCACCGGCGCCGGGACATGAGGACAAGTCGGCCAGGACGACCGGAGCGCCCGTCGCGACTTCTCCTCCTGAGCAACAGCCGCGACGGGCCACGGCGTACACAGAAAAACGCTCAAGAGATCTACTCGGACAGGAGTCGGACCAATGACCACCACACAATCGGCACCGAGCAGTACGGACGACGTCCGCGTGCCGACCACGGTCGCTCAGGCGGAGGCGGCGTGGCTCATCGCGATCACAAAGGGCGACGAGGAGCAGCGTCACCTCATGCTCCGCGACTGCGTGATCGTTCACGGCCCGGTCGGCAATGTCCACGACCGCGAACGTTTCCTCCGCTACAACGCGTCGATGGGGGCCACCCTCGAGGCCGAGACCAGCGAGGTGACGTGCCAAGAGCGAGAAGGACGTGTCATCGTGACGTGCTTTCAGAAGATGCGCATCCGGCGCGTGCCCGACCTGCCGCCCTTCCTGGTGCAGGCCGTGGCGACTCGGGTGTGGTTCTCGACCGACGAGGGATGGCGCCTCGGTCACATGCAGCTCTCCCGGCGCCAGCCGTCGGCATGACGTGCCGGTTCCCTCGCCCCGCGGGCTACGAGGCGCGGATGGGAATGCCCGGCCGCCAGCCGAGGCTCCTGGACAGTCCCAGTCCGCTCGCGACCAGCGAGGGAACCACCGCCTGCAGTTTGATCGAGCCCGCGGCCACCACGACGGACAGGGCCGCGACGACTTTGCCGCTGCCGTCGACGATGCGCGTCGCGACCGACTCAGCCCCTTCGGTCAGCTCTTCCTTGACGACCACCGTTCCGGTCGAGCGACAGGACGCCAGTTCGCAACGGAGTTCGGCCGGGTCCACGATCGTCTTGGGAGTGAAGCGTTGCAGCCTTCCCGCCAGCACTTCATCGATGAAGGCCGGACTGCTGTGGCTCAGCAGCACCTTGCCGACACCGGAGCAATGCAAGGGGAGAAGACCGCCGACCTGCGACGTCAGGCCGACAGCGTGAACCGCCGACAATCGCTCGATGATCACGGCCTGGCCGCCCTGGAGGACCGCCAACTGCACGTGCTGGCGAAGAGCCGTGTACAAGTCCTCCACGAACGGCTGCGCGGCGCTGCGAAGCGTCTCGGCGCGCGGTGCGAGGGTTCCGAGGCGCCACAACGGCAGGCCGATCGCGAACCGGTTGTCGCTGGTGCGCTCCAGCGCGCCGGCCTCGACGAGTTCGAGCGTGAGGCGCCTGGCGGTGGCGTGCGGCATGCCGGTGCGTCTCACCAGGTCGGCGAGGCTCAGCTCGGTGTTGTTGGGGTCGAAGGCGAACAGCAGGTCCCACAGCCGGGAGCTCACCGAGCGCCCGGGTTCGTTCGCGCGAGGCATGGACCTCTCCTTTGTCGAGCGTGACCCCGCTCACCCTACCTTCAATGTTCGTTGGATGGATAGCCCTGTTCTATCAATGCGTATTTCACCGAACCCTGCATACAGCCAGTTACCACCTCGCTCGAGGTCCACGGGAGTGAAAGAGCATGAGCACAGAAGACGGCCCCAAGATCGCGATCCTCGGTGGCGGTATCGGGGGCCTCGCCGCCGCGGCGTTCCTTCGCGACCAGGGCTTCGAAAGTGACGTCTACGAGCAGGCGGCCGCGCTCACCGAGGTGGGCGCCGGCCTGGTGATCGCACCCAACGCCGCCCGCCTGCTACGACGTCTCGGCGTGCTGGACCGGTTCATCAAGCGCGCGGTGCGCATGGAGATCGGCTGGGAGTTCCGGCGCTGGGAGAACGGCGCCGTTCTCTCGGCGGAGAACCTGGAGGAGGGGTGCATGCGTCTGTACGGCGAGCACACCTACGCCGCCCACCGTGCCGACCTGCTCGACGCCTTGAGGTCGGCGGTACCCGAGCACTCGATCCATCTCGGCAAGCGCTGCGTCTCGGTCGAGTTCGAAGGCGACCGCGCGGTCCTTCACTTCGAGGACGGCGAGACGGTCCGCCCGGACATCCTCATCGGCGCCGACGGAGTCCACTCACGCGTGCGCGGCGCCATCGTCGGGCCTACTCAGGCCAGGGAGTCGGGCATCTGCGCCTTCCGGGCTCTCGTACCGGCGGAGCAGGCACCCGACTTCGCCAGGCGGCGCGCACAGACCCTCTGGATCGGCCCCGACCACCACCTCGTGCACTATCCCGTTTCCGGCGAGGAGTACATCAACCTCGTCGCCTTCGCACCGGCCGGGACCAACAGTGTCGAGTCATGGACGGCCACCGCGACGCTCAGGGAACTGCTCGACGAGTTCGCCGGCTGGGATCCGCGTCTGGTGGAGCTCATCACGGCAGCCGACACGCCAGGGCGTTGGGCGTTGCTCGACCGCGAGCCCCTCGACCGCTGGAACCGTGGAAACGCGACCCTGCTGGGTGACGCGGCCCACCCGATGTTCCCGTTCTTCGCCCAGGGCGCCGCCCAGGCGATCGAGGACGGTGCTGTTCTGGCCCTGTGCCTCGCGGCGGACCCGGACAACCCGAGCGCGGCGCTGGGACGCTACGAAGAACTCCGCCGACGCCGTACGGCCCGCCTGCAGGAGGTGTCGCACGGACGGTCCCATATCAACCACCTTCCGGACGGCCCGGAACAGCGGGCACGCGACCTGGAGTACTCGCAGGCCGACCCGCTCAAGACGAACGGCTGGATCTACGAGTACGACCCCGAGACCGCCGTATCGGCGTCGGTGTGATGCGGAGGTAGACATGGAGATCACGGCCGCGGTGTCACGCGAGAGTCGGGCCGTCCCCGAACTCGAGCAGGTCGACCTCGGGGATCCGAGGCCGGACGAGGTCCTGGTGCGCATCGTGGCTACAGGCATCTGTCACACCGACATCAATTGTCACAACGGTCATGGGATTCCCGTACCTCACCCGATAGTGCTCGGGCACGAGGGCGCAGGGGTCGTGGAGGCGGTCGGTCCGGGGGTGACGCGCCTGCGAGCCGGTGACCATGTGGTGCTCTCGGGCAACTCCTGCGGTGTGTGTCCCAGCTGTCTCGACGCGCGGCCCACCTACTGCCGGGAGGCGATGCGTGCGGCCTTCGGCGGGGCGCGATTCGACGGCAGCTCGCCGATCACCCAGGCCGGAGACCGTGTTGCGGCCGTGTTCTTCGGACAGTCCTCCTTCGCGACGTACGCGGTGGCGCCCGCACGGAGCGCGGTCCTCCTCCCGAAGGACGTCCCTCTGCACCTGATGGGACCGCTCGGCTGCGGCGTCGTCACGGGGGCGGGCTCGGTTCTGGAGTCGTTCAGGTTGCGCCCCGGTCAGTCGATCGCGGTGTTCGGCACCGGAGGCGTGGGGCTCGCGGCCGTCATGGCCGCCCGTCTCGCGGGCGCCCGGCGCATCGTCGCCGTCGACGTCAGCCGCCCCCGACTCGAGCTCGCCGTGGAGCTGGGCGCGACCGACACCGTGCTGGGGGGTGACGGCGGTGAGGAGGCGGCACTGCGACAGATCGAGCCTGACGGATTCGACTTCGCGTTCGTCACCGCGGACGTGCCGTCCGTCTACGCGACCGCGACGACGTGCCTGGACGTCGAAGGCACCCTCGGCTACGTGGTGGCACCCGCGGGCGAGTGGGTCCCGGACACCGGTTTCCTCCTCTCCGGCGGTCGCAGGCTTCAAGGGATCATCGGCGGCTCGGCCAACCCCCACGCCTTGATCCCGCAGCTGGTCGAGTACTGGCGGGCGGGTCGGTTCCCCTTCGACCGGATGATCGAGGAGTTCTCCTTCCACGACTTCGCCAAGGCGTGGAAGGAGGCCGGTTCCGGGCGGGTGATCAAGGCCGTGCTCAGAATGCCGGAAGCCTGACATCACTTCCGCGAACAGTCCCGTCAATGCGATGTCGATCTTTCCAAGGCGAACAAGGCATTGACCGTCCAACGAACACAGCCGTTGTCCTCGCCCAGACCGCACCCGAGACTGCGGTACGGATCGCCCGAGATGCGGCCCCACACGCAGCTTTTTGTTGAAACTCTGAATACGCCCAGAGAGGCGGACCATCGAATGGCAACCGCAACCGGTAGTGGACTCGTCGTGCGAACGCTGCAGCGAGCCGGAGTCAACGTGGCCTTCGGCCTGCCCGGAGCACACATCGACGGCATCCTCCAGGACGCCCTCGATGCCAAGCTCCGGATCGTCGACGTGCGCCACGAGATGAACGCCGGCCACGCGGCCGAGGGCTACGCGCGGGTCACCGGAAACCTGGGGGTCGCCGTCGTCACGGCCGGCGGCGGCTTCACCAACGTCCTGACCTCGATCGCCAACGCCCATCTGGACCGGACCCCGGTCCTCTACATCGCGGGCTCCGGTCCTCTGGAGACGGACCAGGTCAACGACCAGCAGGCCGGATTCGACCAGGTCGCCATGGCCGCCCCGGTGACCAAGTTCGCGCATCGCGTCACCCGCACCGAGCTGATCCCCCGCCTGGTCGCCCAGGCGATCCGCACCGCACAGTCGGAGCCCAAGGGCCCGGTACTCCTCGACATTCCCTGGGACGTCCTCCGCCAGTCGGTCGACGTCGACGATGTCGAGGACTACCGCGTCGAGGTCGACGGCACCGGTGTCTCCCCCGCCGGTGCCGTCGACCGCATCGTCGAGGCGCTCGGCGCCGCCCGGCGGCCGGTCGCGCTGGTCGGCAAGTCCTTTGTCACCGCAGAGGCACGGGCGCAGCTGCACGAGTTCGCCGCCCGTACCGGAGTGCCCCTCTTCTCCGACTGGGAGGGCCTCGGGGCGATCGTCGGCTCCGAGCAGCACGTCGGTCTCGTGCAGACCCTGGCCACCGTCCCCGAGGACGAGCGACCCGACCTGGTCCTGCTGCTCGGGCTGCGGTTCGGGATGACCACCCAGTTCGGTACGGGCCGACTGCTTCCGAAGAGCGCGCGGATCTTCCAGATCGACCCCGACGGGCGTGAGCTCGGCCGTCTGCAGGATGTCGAACTCGGCGTCCAGGCCGACGCGGTCGGCACGGTCGGCGTGCTGAACGAGCGCCTGGGCGACGGTCCCGTGCCCTCCGGGCGCGACGACTGGCTGAAGACCCTGCGGGAGGTCTCGGCCACCCGGCGGTCCGCGCTCGCCGCCGAGACCGAGGGACACGAGGGCGCGATCCACCCGTACCTCGCTGTCCGGACGATCGCCGAGAGCGTCCCCGACCGGGCCACCGTGGTCGTCGACGGTGCTCTGACCGAGCTGTGGCTCTCCGAGACGATCGCGCTCGCGCCGCTGGCCCACTACCTCGGGCACGGCTACCTCAGCTCGATGGGGAGCACCTTCGGCGTGGCCGTCGGAGCGCAGTACGCGACCCCCGACAAGGCGACCATCCTCGTCACCGGCGACGGCGCCGTCGGCTACAGCCTGGCCGAGTTCGACACCCTCGTCCGCGCGGGACTCCCGGTCATCGTGATCGTCCTGAACAACCAGGCCTGGGGCGCCACCCTGCACACCCAGCAGTTCTTCTTCGGACAGGACCGCGTCACCAACAACCGCCTGCAGAACGGCTCCTACAGCGCCGTGGCACGAGCCCTCGGTGCGGACGGCGTCGACGTCACAGAGCTGGACCAGCTCCGCCCGGCGATCGAGGCGGCCCTCGCGGCCCGCCGCCCGACGTGCATCGACGTGCGCGTGAGCCTCGAGCCCATTCCTCCGGAGGAGCGCGTCCTGAACGGCGGAGCGCCGTTCGGCGGCATCGAGATCGACGCATGAGTCGCGATCTGCCCGTCGAGGACCGGCGGCAGCGCTTCCGCGGGAAGACCTGCCTCGTCACCGGCGGCAGCCGGGGACTGGGACTGGCAGCCGCACGGGCCTTCGCCCGCGAGGGCGCCCGCGTGGTCATCATCGCGCGCGACCCCGACCAACTGAAGACGGCGAGCGATCTGATCGGCGACGGCACGATCGCCGTATCCGCGGACCTCTCCTCCGTGGCCGACATCAAGGCCGCCTTCACCGAGGTCGCCGCACGGGTCGAACGTATCGACGCCGCCTACGTCAATGCCGGGCAGGCGGGCATCAAGCGCCTCGACGACATGGACGAGGCCACCTGGGACTCGGTGTTCGACACCAACGTCAAGGGCTCGTTCTTCGTGATGCAGAGTCTTAAGCCCCTGCTCTCCCCTGGCGCGGCGGTCGTCTTCTGCGGCTCGGCGGCCGGTCGCAGGGCCAGCGCGGGGACCGCCGCCTACGGCACCAGCAAGGCGGCGCTCGAGCACCTGACACGCATCCTCGCCGCCGAGGTCATCGCGGAGGGAATCCGGGTCAACATCGTCATTCCGGCCGGCATGAACACCGATATCTCCGCACGTACGACGGGCCTGCCGCCCGGCGGGGCGGACGCCTTCCGGGAGCGGCTCAGGCTCAGCACTCCCATGCTCCGAGAGGGAGAGCCGGAGGAACTCGCCGACGCCGTGCTCTTCCTGGCCTCGTCCGAAGCCGGCTACATCACGGGGACGGCCCTTCTCGTGGACGGTGGCCTCACCGGCTTCTTCCGCCCCTCGGCATAGCGGCGAAGGCCGCTGTCGATCACCCGCAGAGCCGCAGGACCCGACCCGAGTGAGGACGACCACCATGCAGTTTCCCTTCGGTCAGCCGACGGACGCCATCATCCAGGTCGCGTACATGGTCCCCGACCTCACCGCCGGGATGCGCTGGTGGACCGACGAACTCGGCGTCGGGCCCTGGTTCGTGAACGGAAGGCTCGGCGGCGAGGGCTCCACCTACCGCGGTGAGCCGGGGAAGGCGGAGTTCACCCTCGCCCTCGCCTTCTCCGGGCACATGATGGTCGAGCTGATCCAGACCCTCGACGACGAGCCTTCCATCTACAAGGACGCCCACGAACGCCATGGCTACGGCTTCCATCACGTCGCCAAGATCGTGCCCGACGTCCGGGAGGAGGTCGAACGTCGTGAGGCGCGCGGAGCGTCGGTACGTTTTCACGATCTGACCCCGGGCGGTGACGTCTTCTTCCTCGACGGCGGTGAGGATGGCCCGGGGATGATCGAGCTCGTCCAGGACAGCGAGATCACGCGAGAGATCTTCACATCGGCCTGGCGGGCATCGGTCGGCTGGGACGGATCGCGGTCGGTGCGCGACTTCGCGGAGTTGCTGCCGGCCTGACCGTGGGGCGGGCGAACGGCCGTGTCGGGAGGCGGCACGGCGGTGTCGGGCGAGGGGTGCGACACGGCCTGCCCGGGATTGTCCGCGGGACCAGTCAGCCCGGCGCATGCGACCGCAGTTACGGCGAGACAAGCACCGTCGGCGCCGGGCACCTGTCCGGGAACCGGGGCAGCGGCGGGCGGGCCGGCAGCGCTCGGTCGGCGTCAGTGCGACGGGCCGCCGGCAAACGACCGCCTCGCTCCGCCCTGCGGCCATGGAGCGCGGGCGGTTCGACACTTCCCTACCGGGGCTTCGCGCCGCCCGGGGCCAACAGGCCGTCCATCACCAGTCCGGCCAGGGCCTCCGCCCTGGCGAGACGTTCTGCCCGCGGCAGATGCTCGGGGCGCCCCAGGCGCCGGGCGAGAGCCTCATGCATCAGTCCTGACACCGGAGCGGTGATGGCGAAGAACAGGACGTCCATCGGAACCCGTGCGATGCGCCCGGACGCCATCAGCCGCTCGATACTGGGCACGACGAGAGCCAGTGTCGGCTCGATGTGACGCTGGTAGAGGTAGTCCAGCCGCTCGGTGTCCCGTGCGAACGCGTCCTCCATCAGCAGGGCCAGCCGCGGTTCGTCGATGTGAATCCGGTAGAACTCCAGGACGAACTGCCGTACCACGGCCTCGTCCTCGCTTCCCGGCGGGGGCGGCGTCATGCGCGTGAGCTGAGCCCCGAGGGCGGCATCCACCACCGCACGCCAGAAGGCCGCCTTCGACCCGTAGCGGTCGTTGATGAAGACGTGGCTGACCCCCAGTCGGCGCGCCAGCTCCCGTGCCGACGCCCGGTCGTATCCCAGCTCCGCGAACGCCTCCAGGCCCCGCAGCAGGACGTCCCGCTCCGCGGGCACCGTAGCGGCATCCCCGCTGGGGCGCCCCGGGCGTCGAGTGGTACTCGCCTTCCCTCCCACATGTCCTCCTCAGACGGTTGTACGCGTGTGCCCACGAGTCGGGGTCAGCGTAGCCACCCTGATCGGTGCATCTGCGCATCGCCCCTGATCAGCGCCTCACACGAGGGCAGATGCGGCGGCCTCGTCGGATCAGCGGTTGACATCGGCCGAGCGCCAGCTAATCTTACAGGTGTCAGTTATCGCAAGGGGGTACACACCAGCCCCCCTTCCGGCACCACGGGTTTTCCTCCCACGGGTTACGTGCACCCATCCATGGTACGAAACCGTTTCGTACATGATGGTGCTCTGTGCATCCGTGCGGGACATCCGCGCAAGGAGCCATCATGCGCAAGACCACCGTAGGCGCGGCCGCCATCGCATCCGCGCTCGTCGCCTCGCTCACCCTCGCCTCGGGGGGACCGGCCACCGCGACAGCCGCCGACTCCACCGAGACGCACAAAACCACCTCGGGTCTGGCACAGACCGACCTTCCGGTTCTCGTCGACCCCGCCGCGGACCTCGCCGCCACCACCGACCGGCAGAACCAGTCCTGGTACGTGACCGCGCAGGTGACCACCGGGGGCCACCGGTACGGATTCCTGGCCCACTACGTGAACATCGGCGACGTCAAGAACGGGTTCGGCTCGTCGGCCGTGTCGATCATCGACCAGGACACCGGCTGGTACACCAAGTCGGAGATCCGCCTCCCCGCCGGGTCGGGTCTGTCCGACAAGCAGGGCGTGGACATCCACACGGACAACATCACCTGGACCGGCGACACCAGCGAGCAGAAGCTGCGCGCGAAGGTGCCCGAGGGGACCATCGACGTCACGCTCCGCCCGCGCGGAAACGTCCTCTACAACATGGGGACCGGGTACTTCCCGATGTTCGGCGACGCCAAGTACCCGAACTACGAGTACGCCCTCCCCACCATCGACACCTCCGGCACGCTGACGATCAACGGCCGCACCGACAAGCTCCGGGGGCAGTCCTGGCTGGACCGCCAGTGGGGCCCCCTGCCCCTCAGCAACACCGCCGACCGCGCGTGGACCTGGATGAACCTCAGCCTGTCCAACGGCGACCGGATCAGCGTCTGGAACACGAAGCTGGAGAAGAAGAACAACTTCGCGACGATCCTCAAGCCCGACGGCACCCAGACCGTCGCCGAGGCGACCCTCACGCCCGACGAATCCACCCTCTGGACCAGCCCGACCACCGGAAAGACCTACCCGACGCGCTGGAAGGTCAGCATCCCCGGCGAGGACGCCAAGTTGAACGTCGTCTCCCACACCGCGAACCAGGAACTGCCGGAAACCGGACCCCGCTACGAAGGCAGCGCCGCCGTCACCGGAAGCTACGACCACCGCCCGGTCACCGGCACCACCTACGTCGAGGTCACCGGCGGCTGAACGGCTGAACGGCGGTCGGCCCTCCCGCCTGCCGCACGCCCCCCGGCGGATTCGGCCGGACCAGGGCAGGAGGGCCGGCCGCGTCGCGAGCACTCAACCGGCGGCGCGGCCGGATGCCCTCACCTGTGCAACCCCTTCGCGCGACTCCCTCCCGGTGAGTCCGCCCCACGCCCTGACAACCCACGCACCCATCGAGGGAGAGTGGACATGTCCACCGACCGTCCCGTCCCGGTCGGGACCTCATCCGCCGAGTCCGAATCCGCGCCCACCCGGCGTACTTTCATCGCCACCACCACCGCCGTCGGAGGAGCCGTGGTGATCGGCGGCCTGGCCACCGCGTCGCCCGCCCTCGCCACCGATGAAGCGGTGGCCACCGAGGCACCGCCCAACAGCCTGGTGTCCCTGACGGTCAACGGCGTCCGGCACACCGTCACGGTCGACAACCGCACCTCGCTGCTGGACCTGCTGCGCGAACACCTCGACCTGACCGGTTCGAAGAAGGGCTGCAACGCGGGTGCCTGTGGCGCCTGCACGGTCCTTGCCGACGGAAGACGGGTCGCCTCCTGTCTGACGCTGGCGGTGCGGCTGGAGGGCGCCGAGGTCACCACGATCGAGGGCCTGGAAAAGGGCGGCCGACTCCACCCTCTGCAGCAGGCGTTCATCGACCAGGACGCCTTCCAGTGCGGCTTCTGCACGTCGGGGCAGATCGTGTCCGGGGTCGGCTGCATCCAGGAGGGCCACACCGGATCGCAGGACGAGATCCAGGAGTGGATGAGCGGCAACCTCTGCCGCTGCGGCTGCTACGTCAAGATCGTCCGCGCGGTCCAGCAGGCCGCCGACCGGATGTGAGGTCCGATACCCATGCATCCCTTCACCTACACCAAGGCCGCGGACACGCGGGAGGCCCTCGCCGCCGGTGGGCGCGGCGGGCGTTACATCGCCGGCGGCACCACGCTCGTCGACCTGATGCGGGAGACCGTCGAACACCCCGGAGCCCTGGTCGACATCAGCGGCCTGCCCCTGCGCGAGGTCAGCGTCACCGCGCGCGGCGGTCTGCGCATCGGCGCCCTGGTCCGCATGGCCGAGGCCGCCGCCCACCCCGAGGTGCGGTCCGGCTACCCGCTCGTCTCGCAGGCGCTGGAGCTGAGCGCCTCGGCGCAGCTGCGGAACATGGCCACCATCGGCGGCAACATCATGCAGCGCACCCGGTGCACGTACTTCCGTGACGTGACCGCCGTCTGCAACAAACGCGAGCCCGGCTCCGGGTGCGCCGCGCTGCACGGCTTCAACCGCAGCCATGCGATCCTCGGCACCTCCGACAGTTGCGTGGCCACGCACCCTTCCGATCTCGCGGTCGCTCTCACCGCCCTGGACGCCGACGTCCACCTGCTGGGCCGGGAGGGCGAACGCACCGTGCCCTTCGCCGAGTTCCTGCTCCGGCCGGGCAGCACCCCGAACCGCGAACAGGCCGTCCGACCGGGCGAGTTGATCACCGCCGTGGAGATCCCGGCCCACCCGCGCCCACTGAAGTCGGGCTATCTGAAGGTGCGTGACCGGCAGTCCTACGAGTTCGCGCTCACTTCCGCGGCGGTCGCGCTGCACATCCGCGGCGGCGTCGTCCGTGAGGCGAAGGTCGCCGCCGGCGGTGTGGGCACCGTGCCGTGGAGGCTGCCCGCCGTCGAGCGTCGCCTCATCGGCGGGCGTCCCTCCGACGGGCTGTGGGCCGAGGCGGCCGAGTACGCGGCCGACGGGGCCCGTCCCCTCACGTACAACGGCTTCAAGGCCGAGCTGCTCAAACGCACCGTCGAACGCCAGCTGCGCATCGTAGGAGGCACCCGATGAGCCAGCCACAGGCAGCGGTCGGCGCGGAGGTGCGCCGGGTCGACGCACGGCTGAGGGTGACCGGCAGAGCGAAGTACGCCGCCGACAACAGCCCCGACGGGTTCGTGCACGCGGTCGTCGTCGACAGCGGCGTCGGCAAGGGCCGTATCACCGGCATCGACACCCGCGCCGCCGTGGCCCAGGCCGGCGTCCTGAAGGTGATCAGCCACCTCAACGCGCCCAAGCTGCCGCCCCTCGCAGGGGGATACCCGCCGGGTGCGCCGCTGCGCGCCTTCCAGGACGACCGGGTCCGGTTCTTCGGACAGCCCGTCGCGGTCGTGGTGGCGACCACGCTGGAGACGGCACAGCACGCCGCGAGCCTGGTCGGCGTCTCCTACGACGCCGAGCCTCCCTCGACCGACATGAGCGTCGCCGACCCCGCCGGCGACGGCCAGACCTATGCCCGAGGTGATGCCGAGGGGGCCCTGGGCTCTTCCGCCGTCCGGCTGGAGATGACGTACCAAACGGCCCGCAATCACCACAACCCGATCGAACCGGCAGGCATCGTCGCCCGCTGGGACGGCGACCGGCTGACCGTCTGGGAGAAGACCCAGTGGGTGCAGGGCGCCGTGTCGACCCTGGCCGGCGAGTTCGGCATCCCGCCGGACCACATCCGCGTCCTCTCGCCGTTCGTCGGCGGCTCCTTCGGCAGCCTCGGCCGCACCTGGGTGCACTCCGTCATCGCGGCCATGGCCGCCCGGGAGGTCGGACGCCCCGTGAAACTCGTCCTCACCCGCAGGCAGTTGTACTTCGGCGTGGGATACCGGCCCGCGTACGAGTACGGACTGCGGCTGGGCAGCGACCGGCGGGGCCGCCTGACCGCGTCGGCGCACGAGGTCCGAGCCGAGACCTCCCGCTACGAGACGTACACCGAAGAGGTCCTCAACCCCGGCCGGATGCTGTACAGCACCCCCAACGTCCACCAGACATATTCTCTGGTTCCGCTGGACGTGAGCACGCCGTGGTTCATGCGCGGCCCCGGCTACTCCAGCGGCGCCTATCCCGTCGAGTCGGCGATCGACGAACTCGCCCACGAACTGGGCATGGACCCCATCGAGCTGCGGCTGCGCAACGAACCGGCCGACGACGAGTCCAGCGGGCTGCCGTTCTCCACCCGCCGCCTGCGCGAGTGCTACCGAGCGGGCGCCCGCGCGTTCGGCTGGGAACGGCGCAGCCCCGAGCCCCGCTCGACGCGTGACGGCGACTGGCTCATCGGCATGGGGATGGCCGCCGGTGTCTACGACACCCTGCGCAGCCCGGCCCAGGCCTCGGTCAGGCTCGCCGCCGACGGCACCGCCCTGGTGCAGTCCGCGACCAGCGACATGGGCCCCGGCACGGCCACCTCCATGACCCAGGTCGCCGCCGACGCCCTCGGCCTGACCATGCGCCAGGTGACCTTCAGGCTCGGCGATTCCAGCATGCCCACGGCCCCCATCCACGCCGGCTCACTGACCATGGCCAGTGTCGGATCCGCCGTCCAGGACGGCTGCGACAAACTGCGCAAGCAGGCGATCACGCTCGCGGTCAACGACGAGGAATCACCGCTGTACGGCGCCGCGGCCGCCGACATCGTCGTACGAGGCGGCCGGCTGTATGTGAAGGACGAGCCCGCACGCGGGGAGACGTACCAGCGGCTCCTGGCTCGCAACGGCCGGACCCACTTGGAAGTGCTCGGGTCGTACGCCGGGCCCTCGGGACCTGAGCGGTTCTCGCTGTACGCGTACGCAGCGACGTTCGCCGAGGTGGCCGTCGACGCCCGGCTCGGGCTGGTACGGGTCCGGCGCATGGTCGGCGTGTACGACGCCGCACGGATCATCAGCCCGACACTGGCCGACAGCCAGGCCATCGGCGCCATGACCGGCGGCATCGGTCAGGCCCTGCTGGAACACACCATTACCGACCACCGCGACGGCCGGATCGTCAACGCCAACTTCGCCGACTACCTCGTGCCGACCCACGCCGACATACCCGAGATGAAGGCGATCTTCATCCAGGGCGAGGACTACGAAGCCGACCCCATCGGTGTCAAGGGACTCGGCGAGATCGTCATCGTCGGGGTGGCGCCCGCCATCGCCAACGCGGTCTTCAACGCCACCGGCCGCCGGGTCCGCGAGCTGCCGATCAAGCCCGAGGTCCTGCTCTGAACCCCCGGGTGGCCGCCACGCCACCGGTCACCCGGGCCCCAGGGCCGTCGCCGTACCGTCGGCCCGCCACGACCACCCACCGAACAGAGAGCCCGCCATGCTCAACATCGCGGAGACACTGCACCGCTGGTGTCGCGAGGCCCGCCCCTTCGCCCTCGCCACCGTCGTCGACGTCAGTGGCAGCTCCCCCCTGCCCCTCGGCACCGCCCTCGCCGTCGGCATGGACGGCGCCGCGGTCGGCGGCGTCTCCGGTGGCTGTGTCGAGGCGGCGGTCTACGAACTGTGCCAACAGGTCCTTGCGGACGGCGGGCCACCCACCCGCGCGAGATTCGGCTACTCCGACGACGACGCCTTCGCCGTCGGCCTGACCTGCGGCGGAGAGATCGACGTACTGGTACAGCGAGTGGTGCCCGCCGTCGAGCCCCACCTCGCCTCCGCCCTCGGTGCCGTGGCAGCGGGGCGCCCCCTGGCCGTGGCCCACGTCGTCGACGGCCCTGATGAGCTCGTCGGCCGTATCCTCCATATCCCTGCCGAGGGCGCCCACGAGGGCGCTCTCGGCGAGGAGAACGAGGACCGGGCGGTCGTGGCGCATGCCCGTGCCCTCCTCCGGGCGGGCCGCACCGCCCGGATCGAACTGGGCCGCGCCGAGGGTGAGGCAGAGAACTCGGGGGACGGTACCTGCCCGCGGCAGCTCACCGTCCTGGTCCACGTCCACGCGCCCCGACCCCGCATGCTGATCTTCGGCGCCATCGACTACGCCTCCGCTCTCAGCCACGCAGGCAGTTTCCTCGGCTACCGGGTCACCGTCTGCGACGCCCGCCCGGTCTTCGCCACCGCCGCCCGCTTCCCGCACGCCGACGAGGTCGTCACCGACTGGCCCCATCGTTACCTCGCGGCCACCGAAGTCGACCCCCGCACCGCCATCTGCGTCCTCACCCACGACGCCAAGTTCGACATCCCGCTGCTGCGCCTGGCGCTGACGCTCCCCGTCGGCTACATCGGCGCCATGGGCTCCCGACGTACCCACGAGCGCCGTATCGACCTGCTGCGGGAGGCCGGCGTCCCCGAGGACCAACTGGGCCGGCTGAACTCCCCGATCGGCTTGGACCTCGGCGCCCGCACCCCCCAGGAAACGGCGGTGTCCATTACGGCGGAGATCATCGCCCAGGCCAACCACCACACCGGTCTGCCCCTGTCGCAAGGCACCGGCCCCATCCACCGCACGGCCCACGCCGACGGCCGCCGGATCGACTCGGAGGCCGTCGGAGACAACCGGTGCCTGTCGATGCCGACGGTGAACCGCTGAGAGGCCTGGCCGTTCCGCCACCCATAGGACACCGTCCTCACCCTGATTGATTGAGGCTTCCTTAGAAGCCGCGTCTCTTTTTCGCTGGATCAGGGCGCGGTGGCTCACAGCAGGTCGTCCACGTGACCGGCGACATGGTCCAGGTTGGCCTTCGTCGTCAGCCGCGGCCGAGCCCTCGACGGCCACGGGATGCCAGTTCGATAGGTCCTTCGAAACCGTCGTGACTACACCGGCCCTCCAGGCCGTGTGACCGAACCTGCCACCCAAACCTGCAGCAGACCCCTGTGGACCCGCGCGGCGAACTCCTGGATCGCGTGCTCATTGGATACCGACACGAGCCTGCGGGCGATCTCATGCCCGATACCGGAACTGCCCCGGTCACGACGGCAGTCCTGCCCGCCGGTTTCCCAGCCATGACTCATCACTCCTCAGTGAGCGTTCAACGTCCGTCGCTCCTGGATGGTGCACATCGGAGCTACCGATATGGGTGACTTGTTCGTCCAATGAACATGTCCATTGAGCGTGACGGGAGTCACTTCCTACCTTGTCGCTGCCCGCCGGTCACCGTGTCGAGCGTTCTGAATCAGGTTTGGTTGAAGAGCCACGCGGAGGAGCTCCGCGAAGGCCCATGGGGCGGTTCGGCAGCAGTGTTGCCGGGATGGCCGCGACAGAAGCACCCACATCCGGGGCCGGCAGCGGACGTCGGTTCCGACAGCAGCGCTTTGTGCGCAAGGAGTCGTCCATGGTGCAGACCGATTCACCCAGTGAGGCAAAGGGAGAGGGTGGCAGATCCGCCCTGAGCTCAGGCACTCCGGCCGCAGCGGTTGTCGCTGTACGCCTTGCGCAGACAGGCCTTTCCGTCCCCGGCGGCGTCGGGGAGACCGACGTCGCACGGCAGGGGCGGTAGCCATGGCCGATGAATCCGCGAACCCGCCGGTCCCGCGGCTCGAGGTCCGCAATCTCACCAAGACGTTCGCCGGCGTCGCGGTCCTCGAGAACGCGAGCCTGACGATCGCCCCGGGAGAGGTGCACGCCCTCGTCGGGCAGAACGGCTCCGGCAAGTCGACGCTCATCAAGCTGATCTCCGGCGTCTACTCGGCGGATCCGGACGGCGAGATCCTCCTCGACGGCGAGCGGATCGGCCCGCCGATCAAAGCGAAGGCGCTGCACGAACAGGGTCTGTCGTTCGTGCACCAGGATCTCGGTCTCGTGCCCGACCTCTCGGTACGCGACAACGTGCGGGTCGGCCGGCACGCGGTCAACCCGATCACCCGCCGGATCCGCACCTCCGAGGACGCCGTCGCCGTCGGTGAGACGCTGAAGTACCTCCGCACCGACATCGACCCGTCGGCCAAGGTCTCGACCCTGCTGCCCAGCGAACGGGTCGCGGTCGCGGTCGCTCGCGCCCTGCAGGACCGGACCCCCGGCGCGGGCGTCGTGGTCTTCGACGAGTCCTCGCGCGCCATCCCGCATGAGGCGCTGCCGGCGTTCTACGACATGATCCGCCTGCTCAAGAGCCAGGGCACGGCCGTGCTGTTCGTCAGCCACAACCTCAAGGAGGTTCTCGAGATCGCCGACCGGGCGACCGTCCTGCGCAACGGCCGCGTCGTGGAGACGGGCGTTCCGACGGCAGGGCTGGACGAGGCCGAGCTGACCAGCCTCGTCCTCGGGCGCGCCGCGGAGCTCGGCGACATCATGCAGAGCCTGCCGCCCGCGCCCCGGCCCGAGACGGTCGAGGTCGTCGGCATCTCCGGCGGACGGGTCGAGGGCGTGAGCGCCGCCATCCGCCGCGGCGAGGTCGTCGGCTTCACGGGGACGGTCGACTCCGGGCTGTCGGACCTCGGACCGCTGCTCGGCGGCGACCGGCGAGGCGCCGGCCAGGTCAGGCTCGGCGAACGGGTCGTCGATCTGGCCCGGGCCAGGGTCGTCGACCTCCTCGACGCCGGGATCGCCTTCATCCCCGCCGATCGGCACGACAAGGGCATCGCCCTCGAACTGACGGTCGAGGAGAACGCGACCCTCCCGCACCTGCGCCGCCGGGGAAAGCCCTGGTGGACCGGGTTCAAGTGGCAGCGCGCCGAGACCGAGGGCATCATCGAGCGGTTCGACATCCGGCCGCCGAACCCCACGATGCCCGTCGCCGCGATGTCCGGCGGCAACCAGCAGAAGGTGCTGCTCGGCAAGTGGCTCCTCGGGACGCCCGACCTGCTCGTGCTCGACGACCCCACCCAGGCGGTCGACGTCGGCGCGCGTCACGCGATCCTCACGGCGAGCCGGCAGGCCGCCGCCGACGGATCCGCGGTCATGGTCTGCTCCGCCGAGGTCGAGGACCTCGCGGCGATCTGCGACCGGGTTCTCATCCTGCAGGACGGCCGGATCGTCCGCGAGATGACGCGACCGTTCGACGCGGACGCCGTTCTCGCCGCGATCTTCGCCGTCGATGACGCGGCGCACGCTCACGCCCCCGCACCGACTCCCGCAAACGAGGTCTGATGGCAACCACACGGTCACAACCCACCATCGCTGCGGGCGCCGCACGTCAGAAGACGGGCATCCCGCTCACCCGGGCGGCCGCCTACGTGCTCCAGCGGTACAGCCTCGTGCTGCTCTGGATCATCATGGTGGTGCTCTTCCTGGTACTGCTCCCGAACGGCGTCGACCTCGGAAACGCCTCGCGCGCGGTCCTCGGCCAGCAGACGCCGGTGGTCTTCCTCGGCCTCGCGGTCATCACCACGATCGCCGTCGGCGAGTTCGACCTGTCGTTCGCCTTCATCTACGGCCTGGCGGGAACCGCGTTCCCGGCCCTTGTCGTCCTGCACGGCTGGCCGGTCTCGCTGGCGATCCTCGTGGCCCTCGCCGCGGCGCTGCTCGTCGGCCTCGTCAACGCGGTACTCGTGGTCATCGTCGGGATCAGCTCGATCGTCGTCACCCTCGGCACGGGGAGCGTCGCCCTGGGGATCGCGCTGCTGATGTCGAACCAGTCGAACGTGAGCGGCCTCGACCCGGGGCTCGCGCAGGTCGCGCTCGGCAGCTTCCTCGGCCTCCCCGCGGTGTTCTGGTACGGCGTCGTGCTCGTCATCATCACCGCGTACGTCATGACCGCGACCCCGCTCGGCCGATCGATGCTGTTCGTCGGGTCCAACCCGAACGTCGCGAGGCTCGCCGGCATCCCCGTCCGCCGCATCCGCTTCGGGGGCTACCTGATGGCCGCCCTGCTCAGCGGCGTCATCGGCATCATCCTCGCGTGCGGTGTCGGCGGGTTCAGCACCGCGACGGCCCAGGTGCAGATGATGCCGGCTCTCGCCGCGGTGTTCCTCGGAACGATCGCGGTGGTCCCCGGGCGCTTCAACGCGATCGGCATGTTCATCGCCGCCTACTTCCTGCTGACGGGCATGTTCGGGCTGCAGCTGCTCGGGCTGTCCGGATGGGTGACGAACGTCTTCTACGGTGCGGCGCTGATCATCGCCATCACCGTGTCGCTTCTTCTCCGACGCCGCGCCCGCGCCTGAACGGGCTCCTGCAACGCACCTCCCTCCTGACCGCCGCCTGCGGCGCAGGAGTCCTGGGCCGGTCGGCGTGCTCCTTGTCGGCATCGCGATCGTCCTGACCTCTGTCGCGGCTCTGCTCGACGACGCGGTGCGGTTCGGGACGCGCGACACGCGTCTGCCCGAACGGCAGCGAGGCCGCGAACGCCGACATGCCGTTGTCCGGCGTCTTCCCCGTCGCTCTGCCGCGACACACCCGGGCCGGGACCGTGATGTCCCTCGTCCGCGGACGGGAAGCGCTCCGCTCTCGAGAGAGGGCCAAGTGATGACACACTCAATGAAGAGAGGCAATCTCATGCTGAACGGGCGCAATCGGTCGCGCGAACTTCTCGCGGCCTGCACGGTGCTGGCACTCACCCTCGTCGGCTGCGGCAGCAGCAAGACGAACTCGGGCTCGTCGGGAGACGCGAAGGGATCCGTTCCGGCCACCGTCGCGGCGGCGGTCAAGGCGGCGAGACAGCCGATCGACACGTTCGCCGCGCCGGGTCCGGCCATCAACACGTCGAAGATCACCGGCGGCAAGGTCTACGTCATCGTGCCGGCGCTCGAGGTGCAGGACTTCTCGGTCGTCGCGAACGAGATCAAGAGCGTGTTCTCGCGCTTCGGCGTCGACGTGGAGGCGTGCGGCACGACCGGCGGCTCGCCGGACGGCGTCGCCAACTGCCTCCAGCAGGCGATCAACGCGAAGGCCATCGGCATCGTCACCGTCGGCATCACCCAGAACACCGCCCCGAGCGCGATCGCCGCGGTCGCGAAGGCGGGTATCCCGCTGGTGAACGGCGTGACGACGTCCTCCGGCCCCGGCGACCCGAAGCTCGTCAGCTACGTAACCCCCAACTTCGTGAAGCTTCACTCCTGGCTGACCGATCAGTTCATCGTCGACTCCAAGGGCTCGGCCCATGTGCTCGCGATGCGCACGACCTCGAACGACATCACGCCGGCCTGGGCCAACGACGGCGTCGTCAAGGTGCTGAAGGACGACTGCAGCGGCTGCTCGTCGAAGGTGATCGACGTGAACACGGTCAACCAGGACAAGATCCCCACCGAGGTGTCGACCTCGCTGGTGGCGGACTCCAGCATCAAGTACATCGTGGCCGGTACGAACAACTACGTCCCCGACGTCGTCTCGGGAGCGCAGGCCGCCGGCCGTAGCGCCACGGACACCCAGGTCGGCACCGTGGGCGGCTCCCTGGCCGTGATGCAGCAGCTCGGCAAGTCCCAGTGGACCGGCGCGGTCGCCGCGTTCAGCCTTCCGGCACTCTCCTGGTACCTGTCCGACTCGCTGCTGCGGCTCATGGTCGGTCAGCCGCGCGCGGGAGTGCTGGACTTCCCGTTCCAGCGTCTGTTCACATCCGCCAACGTCACCGGCCTCGACCTCACTCAGAAGGGGTGGTCGAGCGGTTCGTGGTACGGCAAGGCCGACTACGTGGACGGATTCCTCAAGCTGTGGGGCAAGAAGTAGATGACTGACGACGACATCATCGAGCGCAACAAACAGGTTGTCGAGGCGTTCGTCAACGACGTGGCGATCGCCAAGCGACTGGACCGTCTTGACGACCTCGTGGCGGTCGACTACATCCAGCACAACCCACACGCCGGGCAGGGGCGAGAGGGCGTCCGTGAGTACTTCGCCGGCTTCCATCGCGCACGCGAGAAGGATCTCGATCCTTCCGGGACCATCGAAGTCCACCTGATCGGCGAAGGGGATCTCGTGGTACGTCACGAGATCCGCGTCAACGGGCTCCACATCGACATCTGGCGGGTTCGGGACGGCATGCTCCAGGAGCACTGGGACGCCTGGCGTTCGGCACCGGGCTACGACTCGCCGGCGGGCTCGTGATGGCGGCGGTCGGCCCCGGTGGGGCGGCGGCATCGGAAGCCGAACGGCTGGAACGCAACAAGCGGCTCGTCGAGGACTTCCTGGCGGTCGCCCACGGCGATCTCGCGGGTCTGGACCGGCTCGGCGAGTTCGCGGCGGCCGACTACATCCAGCACAACCCGAACATCGAACAGGGACTGGAGGGGCTCCGGAAGTTCTTCACCTACATCCTCTCGCTGCCCCCGGAGGAACGGCTCGACCCCTCCAAGGAGCTGGAGGTGCACCTCATCGCGGAGGGCGACTTCGTCGTCCGGCACGAGATCCGCGAGGACGGATTGCTCATCAACGTGTTCCGTCTCGAGGACGGCCTCGTCAAGGAGCACTGGGACGCATTCCGCCCGCCACCCGGCGGCACGATCATCCACGGTCTCGAATGAGACATCGACATCCGGAAGGCAATTCAAGAACCTGGACCGTCTCGACGGTCGCGAGGACGCCCGCGAGTTCTTCGCGTTCTTTCACAGGGGTGCGCGACGGCATGCTCCATGAGCGGTGGGACTCCTGGCACCTGCGCCAGGACACGAGCTTCTTCCGGGATTCTGATCCAGCGAAGGGAATGGGAATGGCTGACGAGATCCACGATCTCGAGCGCAACAAGCAGATCGTCGCCGAGTTCTTCGAGATCGCCCACGGCACCGTGGCGGGACTGGAGCACCTCGACCGGTACGTGGCCGAGGACTACATCCAGCACAACCCGAACATCGAGCAGGGCCGCGAGGGGCTCCGGAAGTTCTTCACCTACATCCTCTCGCTGCCCCCGGAGGAACGGCTCGACCCGGCGAAGGAGATCGAGGTGAACGTCATCGCCGACGGCGAGTTCATCGCCCGTCAGGCAATCCGCGAGGACGGGATGCTGATCGACGTCTTCCGCGTACGCGAGGGGCTGCTCGTCGAGCACTGGGATGCCTTCCGTCCGCCGCCCGGCGGCAAGGTCATCCACGGACTCGAGTGACCCCACCCGACTTGAGCACCGGCGCCATCCGGCCCCTGCTGGAACCGGATGGCGCCGGCATCTCCGCCTCAGCGACGCGGATCGACCGTGAGCGTTCTCAGGGCATGGGCAGCATGGGCTTCACCACCCGGTCGGACGTGGTGTCGGTCCAGGCCGTCGCGATGTCGGTGAACGGACAGGTCCGCACGAGGCTGTCGAAGGGGAATCGGCCGTGTCTCCAGAGCTCGATCAGCTTCGGGATGAGCGTCGCCGGGATCGCGGAGCCCCCGATGATGCCCTGGAGATAGCAGCCTCCCGCGAACAGGTGAGCGGTGTCGGGCGTCCATTCGCCGTGAGGTGCGGCCACGAAGCCGCAGGTGCCCACGACGTCCAAACAGGCAACCGCGGCGCGGTAGGAGGACGGCTGGTCGGCGATGACGAAAGAGGAACCGAAGCCGTGCGGCTCGATCGTCCGGAGCTCGTCATCGATGTTCGGACCGGACAGGTGCCGGTTGCGCCGAGCTCGCGCGCCAACGACAGCTGCTCGGGGCCCACGTCGACGGCCACGAAACACGTGACGCCCGCCACCCTGCCGCCATGACCGCGGCGAGGCCGACGCCCCGAGCCGAGGACGACAATGGAGTCGCCGGGGCCCAGCCTCAGGGCCTTGATGACCGACCCGGCGCCGGTGATCATCCCGCAGGCCAACGGCCCGGGTATCCAGAGCGGCACGTCATCGGGACCTTCACCGCCCTCCCGGCCGTAGCGACCGCAGAGGTGGCGAGCAGGGACTGCCCGAAGAACAAACCGCCGATCCGCCCTCCGTACCGGCTCAGCGGCGTCGACGCGTCGGCCGCCGAACGCGACCAACATGCCCTCGCGGCCGTAGGTGGATCGCCCGGTGCGACATCTGGGGCAGACTGCCGCACGTGTCGCCGAAGAGGACGACATGGTCGCCAGCCGCGAACCCGTCGGCGCCCACCCGCTCCACGACCACGGGGATGCAGCGCCCGGCATGCGCGTTGATGTCGATGTGGCGGATCCCTGTCGCCACAACGCGCACCAGGACCTCATCGGCGCGCGGCTCCACGAACCCGACCTCCTCGATCCGCGGGACCAGCTCCCCTGGACACGAGACAGCTGCCCCCACGGACACGGTGCAGACCGTGTCTGTGGGGGCAGCGCCACGCGAGACGTTACAGCTTGCCGGGTACGGAGGACGCCAGCGCCGCTCCCAACCCGCTCAGCACCCGCGGGTCCGCCACCGGATCGCCGTGTCCGGGGCACAGAAGCGCGACGTCGTGGGCTGCCATCGCCGCGGCGGAGCGGCGGGCCGAGGCTGCGTCGTCGTTGAAATGACCCAGCGTTGGCCCTCCCGACAGGGTGACGATGAGGTCGCCGGTGAACAGGACACGGGACCCCCTCACCAGGAGGCCGATGCTGCCCTCCGTATGCCCTGCTCCGCTGATCACCGCCGCCCCGCCCCCGATCGCGATGACGTCTCCCGCCTCCACCTCGGAGTCGACGCGACACGGAGGGGCCGGTGGGATGCCGGCGGACAGCCGCTCGAACACCGCGCGTTCCTCGTCGGTGAGCGTCCGGCGCGGGGGCCGGCGCTCGCCGCGGATGATCGGAGCGTCCGCGCGATGCGCGACCACTTCGACATCGCCCCAGCTCGCCACGTCCGCGGCCGCGCCCGCGTGGTCCTCATGGTGATGTGTGAGCACGAGCCGCCGGAGGGCCGTGGTACGGAAGCCCAGCTCGGCGAAGGCGGCGGCGAGCGCGGGCTCGTCCCCGGGAAACCCTGCGTCGATCATCGTGACCTCCGACCCGTCGCGCCAGAGGTAGACCTGCGGGAAGCCCGTCCGGATCATGAAGAGATCGGGAGCAAGTTCGCGGATCTCCGTCGCTCGATCGCCCATGGCCTGTGTCGTCCTTGTCCCAGTGCCTCATACGCCCGCGGGGGCGAGCACGATGTCGAAGCGCACCCGGCTCCACGCGCCGTCGATGACGCGGCCGTCGGGTGTCGGCGTGCCGGCCGGCTGCCGTGCGAACCGCTTGATCAGTGAGTCCTTCACACCGAAGACGGTGTCCTTGCGGCCTATCGGGTCACCCTCGGGGAAGATGTGGGTCACCAGCGTACGGGCCCCCTCGTGGGACACCATGAAATGCAGATGGGCGGCGCGCAGCGGTGAACGGCCGACCGCGTCGAGCATTTTGCCGACGGGGCCGTCGTTGGGGATGGGATACGGCGTCGGGGTGAGGCCCCAGAAGCGGTAGCCGCCGTCGGCCGCGGAGAACAGGTGCGCCCGTCCGGCCCGCTTGCCGGCGTCGTACTGCACGTCGTAGAGCCCGTCCTCGTCGGCCTCCCAGACCTCGATCCGTGCACCGGCGAGCGGATTGCCGTCGGTGTC